>JABMPI010000714.1 GCA_013203755.1 Bacteroidota bacterium | reverse complement strand
TTGCAGTTCTTGTTGTACTATCAACTGTTCTAAAGTCCATCTTTTCCATAAGCAAATATACAAATTATTTGCGCTATAATCTAATTATATTACCGCTGTGTTAATAAAAGCGAATTAGAAAAATCTTCCGAAGTTTTTTCCAACGATATATTTTCTGAATTTTGCCAAAGCTGATTTTCGGTGTTTGTAAAATAGATATCCAGCGGATGTGTTGTCCAATGGATAATTCCATACCCACTGGCGTTAACCCGATTTAACATCGTGTTAAAATTCTTAAATGGTTTGTAGGGCCTTCCAACATACCGGTGATCATCGTGGTGCGCCCAAACAATAGGATACAATTTTCTATGTTTTCCAACCTCGGCCAATTCTTGCAAAACCTCAGGTTTATCTAAAAAATTATTGTAGTCCAATGGAATAAACCCACAGTAATCCGGCATAAACGGATCGGCCTGTTTTGGATAATCCAAACGCCATGAACCAAGAACCAATTCTACATCGGGTCTGATTTCATCTAATATCTCGCGGTAAACTTCCACAATTTTGGAAATGGCAAACAACCCGGGATAAGGCTGTTCATCTTTTAATTCCGGGTGTTGTTTCAAAATTTCGAAGTATTCTTGTCTCCATTTTTCTGGAAGGGTTTTCGAATCATATTTTAACCAGATTGAACCCAATCCAGGATTTTTTTTTGGGTGACGCATCCAGGCTGCCAACATTGATATTTCGGGGTAATCGGATAACAATTTATTTAACTGAGCTTTGTAATACTTTTTACCTTCCGGATGTTCCGGATTAACAATATTGTAACCCGCAATTTCAAATAAACACTCCTTTGGCAATGTATTAATAACATTTTGAGGATTTGCCATCCAGGTATCCACGTCGATGGCAAAACAGACTTCCATCGATTTCTGACTGGCATGTTTAAACACTTTTTGCATTAGCGAAGTGGCCGCAGAACTCCGTTCTGTTTCAGACACTTTTGCAGCTTTCGAACCAAATTCATAATCACTATAAATTTCACCACCGTACATCAATCGAATATCATTTACATGCTGAGCTCCCCAATCGCGCCCCTTTTGCGAGCTTGTTAAATATCCTATTTCCTTATCCTCTCCATTCATCGAAAAGGATTGCATTGGGTTATTTCCATAGGCATGAACCATAACTGTGTTAAACCCGATTTTCGATGAATTATCGATCCACTGTTCCCACTGCTCATAATCCCAGCCCGTGCAACCACTTAAAAAATTGTGCCAGTTAAATACAATTCTTTTCTCCTTTAGCGGAGCATTATTTATTTGAACTTCAGAAAAAATAAGCGGTAGCGGTTCAACCGGCGGAACCTCAAACGACAAATAAAAATTCCAACCAATTTCTTTAAGCAAACCATAAACTCCATTTACAATAGCACGCGGAGTTTCACCCTGAATTTTAAGCTGATTACCTTCTCCTATAATTTGAAATGCCTCATCATTTTTATATTTCACACCAGAAACTATTTCAAGGATAATATTTTGTTCCCCTTCCATAATTTTATTCGACACTTGAAATGATTGATTGGGATAGGTTTTTGAAAGATATTTTACCAGGTCGTTCCCGGCTTCAATATTTTCATTTCCTGAAACGACAAAAAACGATTGTTTTTTTGTTGAACAAGAATTCAGAACAACAAGTAATAAAAGTAGAATTGAAAAGGATATAATTTTCATAGGAGCTAATTTTAGATTTATTTATTTACAAATTGAATGAATAATATCGTAAGCTTGTTTTTGTTCTTCGGGCAATTGCGAAAAAGTCACAGCCAACAATTTTAATCCCGGGGCCCAAAGATTTTGAGTGGTTTCTTGTACAACTTCGGGGCTGCCAACCATTCTTGCATTTAAAACAATATTACTGTTTTTTAGTGCTTTTACAAACGGTTCAGCCGGATTTGGATGAGGATCGGTTTCAGCTGTAAAAGCAGCATCTGCCATTTTTAGTCCTTCAATTTTTTTGAGCATTTCGGCTTTGTCAGAAAAATTACCGCACGAATGATGAACAGGACCACCAAAAGCCTTCCCCAATTTCTCAAACGAAGGAGTTATAAAATTCAGATAACTTTCTTCGTCAATCATTACAATGTTATCGTCACTCATTCCAAAGCCCTCAAAAACTCGCGATGATGCAAAACCATGACCGGGTTTTACCAAACAATCCCCGATCAACTTTTCCTGTTCTTTATAGAAATCGATTTCAAGTTCAGCCAAAACATCCAAAAACTGAAGTACTTTCTCCGGCTCCAAAATCATCGACATCAGAAAATTACTGGTATCAACAACATTTGTTGCATTGTTAAAAGGCGACTGAATATCACCCATCGACATGGGTAATTTCCCTTTGGTTTGTTCCAGAAAATATTCAATCATTTCCAATGAGTGCTTTCCAACGTCAGTTTCTTTAACCGATTTAATGTCAAATGCCAATGCCTCATCAATGGTTTGAAAAGCAGGTTTTGTAGCTGGCGACTGCCCCTGATTCCAAATATAATCTATACCAAAAGAACATGCCACCATTCCAAGTCCATACCAGGGTTCTAAAAAATTTGGCACATCTGCTTTGTAGTCCATACTTTTGTGAAGCGCTCCAAGTTGCCATTCCAACGACTGTTTCATATCTCTGCAACCATAAGAAAAGACCTCTGCTACGCGCATTCGCCGGTAAACCAAAACTCCAGAATCTGCTTTCATAAATTCTAAGCATCGTGTGCTTAGTTTTTGTTCGTATTCCTGATAAATCTCAAAGGGGAAATCAGCCACTTTTACGGGATCAACTTTAGTTGCCTGGGTATCGGATTTTGATGTATCGAATTTTGCCATTTTAAAAATTAGATTTCTATTGGTTTTATTTGTTTGATAAATACTTTCAGAGTTAGCCAGTTTACAAGATAAACGGAAGCTGCAACCATAAAAATAAAGAAATAACTTCCAGTGGTTTCAAGAAGGACTCCAACAATTGAAGCCGATAAAGCTCCACCAATTGCTCCGGCAAAACCACTCAATCCCATCATTGAACCAACCGCTTTTTTGGGATATATATCCGAAACAATGGTGAATATATTGGAAGCCCAACCCTGATGTCCGGCAGCTGCCAATGCGATTAAAGCAACCGCAACCCAAAGGTTAGCTATTTGAGAAACCAACATTACCGGTAAAATAATGACTGCGCAAATTAGAATAGTTGTCTTTCTTGCAAAGTCGATGCTTTTCCCCATTTTTATAAATTTGGATGATAGCCACCCTCCACCAATCCCGCCAACACTCGAAACGGCATAAATTACAATTAGCGGCAATACCACTTCTTTAATATTTATTCCATGAGTTTTACTTAAAAAGTCGGGTATCCAAAAAAGGAAAAACCACCACACCCAATCTGAAATAAACCGGGTTAAGCAAATAGCAAAAGTTTGTTTGTATTTAAACAGGCTCGCCCATTTCAAATTACCGGTTGATTCCAATCCTTCATCATCCTGATTGATGTATTCCAACTCTTCTTTAGTGATTTTTGGGTGTTTTTCCGGAGACCGATAAAATGCCAACCAGAATATTACCCAGATAAAACCAAGAGCTCCGGTGATAATAAATGCCCATTGCCATCCCATTGCCAAAGTAATTCCTGAAACAATAATTGGCGCTATAATTGCACCAACCGTCGAACCCGAGTTAAATAATCCGGTAGCAAAAGCACGTTCTTTTTTGGGAAACCACTCGGCTACACTTTTTACTGCAGCTGGGAAATTCGCCGATTCGCCAATACCCAATGCAAAACGAGCCACGGCAAAACTGGTAACACCCCGCGCTGCCGCATGTGCCATTCCTGCAATACTCCACACAACAATTGCCCATAAATAGCCAATCCGGGTACCATATTTATCAAGAATCCGGCCGGTAGTTATCAAACCAATTGCATACGCAATTTGAAACGCAGTTACAATGTAACCGTAATCGGCTTCGCCCCAACCCAAATCATCGGCAATAAATGGTTTTAATATTCCGATTACTTGTCGGTCGATGTAATTGATAGTTGTGGCAAAAAATAGAAGGGTTAAAATCCGCCAGCGATAATTTCCTGTATTATTGGTTAAAGTTTTCATCATTCAAACAGCATGGGATAATTGACAATTGCATATATTTTACAAATGTGGGAATTAATCTACCTATATTTTTTATAATTTTAGCAAATAGTAGTAAAATATTAGCATTTTCAATATTTCATATTTAAAACTATTTGAATGAAAACAATTTTGGTTAGGGAGCAAAGCATATTAAATACCTCTATAAATTTCGATGGTACCGAATATAATTATTTTCATAATCCGCTTCATTACCACCCTGAATTTGAACTTACACTTATTGTAAAAAGTTTCGGACAAAGACGAATAGGAGACAGCATAGAAAATTTTAATGAAGGAGATTTAGTACTTGTTGGGAATAACTTACCACATGTTTGGAAAAACGATGAGGTTTTCCTTTCAGAAAAAAACAACTTAAAAGCCCAGGCTATTGCAGTTAAGTTTCTCCCGGATTTTGCAAGTCTTGGTTTTTTAGATCGTCCGGAAATGTTGCAAATCAAAAACCTATTGGAAGAAAAAGCTCCGCTCGGCATTAAATTAACAGGGAACTTACGAACACAAGTTGAGGAAATTATGCTAAAGCTTCTTAAAATGGACGAAACAGACCGGTTTATTCAACTACTCCAAATTCTGAACCTGATTTCAAAGTCGAATGAATACAAATTGTTGGCCAGTCTAAATTATCGGAATGAAAATCGAAAAAACACGCATCGAATAAATATAGTACTCGACTACATTATGGAACATTACGATGAAGAATTAACTTTAGAAAAAGTAGCAGACAAAGTAAGTATGAATAAAAACGCTTTTTGCCGCTTTTTCAAAAAAGGAACCCGAAAAAGTCTATTTACAGTTATTAACGAGGTTAAAATTGGGAAAGCCTGTCAACTACTCACCGAAACAGAATTAAATATTTTGCAGATCTGTTATGCCAGTGGTTTTAATAATATCTCAAATTTTAATAAGGTATTTAAAAATTTAACGAACAACTCTCCTTCTGAATACCGTAAAAAAATGAG
The DNA here is from genome assembly GCA_013203755.1 of Bacteroidota bacterium. Lineage (GTDB taxonomy): Bacteria > Bacteroidota > Bacteroidia > Bacteroidales > Prolixibacteraceae > Draconibacterium. Next base: position 47 of record JABMPI010000714.1, on the reverse strand, counting down.
GAAATTTGAATAAGGGATTGTTACAAAATAACTTCCCCATTCAGGCT
>JABMPI010000713.1 GCA_013203755.1 Bacteroidota bacterium | reverse complement strand
GGGGAATATAAACTTAACAATTCGAACTATGAAAATTCAATTTGGGATACTCATAATTATGTTTGTTCTAGCTCCTGTTATTATTATTTATCTTGAAGGAAAATATAAGGTCGTCAAAAAAATTGGTGCAGTTTTGATTTGTTATGCTCTGGGATTAATTGTTGGGAACATTGGAATTTTACCCGAAGGCTCGTTCAAATACCAAGATATGCTAAACACAATTTCAATCCCCCTTGCATTGCCATTGATCCTTTTTTCTCTGGATGTGAGGAAATGGTTCAAGGTGGCGGGGAAAGCAGTAACTTCTTTATTAATTGGTTTATTTACTGTTCTAGTTATGGTATTTTTGGGGTACTGGATTTTTAATGGAAGCATTGATAACATTTGGCAGGTATCAGGCATGTTGGTTGGAGTTTACACAGGGGGTACTCCAAATATGGCAGCTATAACAACAGCTCTAAACGCTTCGCAAGAGTTGTTCATTTTAACCAATACTTATGAAATTGCATTTGGGGCAGTATATCTTATTTTTATTCTTTCTATTGGCCAGCGCGTATTATTATGGATACTACCCCCTTTCAAATCTCCTGAAAAAGTACAAATAGTTGTAGGAAAACTGAATCTTGAAGATGAGTATGAATCTTATGATGGAATCCTCAAGAAAAATGTTCTTCTTCCTTTGCTTGGAGCTTTTGGTATTTCTATTGCGATTAGTGGAGTTAGTTACGGATTAAGTATGTTTTTCCCAGAGGAATATTCGATGGCTGCAATTATTCTTTTTATTACCTCATTTGGAATAACCCTCTCCTTTGTTCCAAGAATAAAAAATATAAAAAAGACGTTTCAACTGGGAATGTATTTTATTCTGATTTTTTGTCTTGCTGCTAGTTCCACAGCAGACATCAGCAAACTGACGAATATCTCCATCTCGTTGTTTTACTATGTAGGACTGGCCATGTTCGGTTCGCACATTCTTCATGTATTCATTGCACGTATTTTTAAAATTGATGCCGACACAGTAATCATTTCAGGAGCTGCATTAATTTGCTCTCCACCTTTTGTACCTGTGGTAGCTGGAGCAATAAAAAATCGAGAGGTAATTCTAACAGGATTAATGGTTGGTATTACTGGTTATGCCATAGGAAATTATTTGGGAGTTCTGGTGGCTTATATTTTGAAGTAGATAGATTAATTGGTTGAATCGCCAAATCTTAAATGGTTAATTTGAATTTTCAACATAAATATTACTTTCATCTGATATTGGTCTGTGAGATACCGATATTGTGTTATTAGTTTTTAGCAATTCATAATATCCCCCAAAATTTTGGATTCTAAATCACATGAAAAATGTCGGGTTGGGCTGGTGTGTTTTTATCGGTTGTGTTGATTTTTTAGTTAGCTGTTTGTTCAACTCAGTTAATAGTTGAACCTTTTCGTTTTATTCATAAATCCAATCTGGAACATTCTTAATTCGCTTTTGTTTCATTTTGAAATCTTTGAAAATTTTAGATAGTTCAGCCTTTATTCTTAATTTTCAAAATACCTAAATTATTGTTATACTTTCACTCAGTTTTAAAGCTAAGTATAATCTAACTTTGACACGGCTCTAGAAATATCAACTAAGAGGCTGCTAACTATATACTTCAACTTTAATCTCTGCTTACACTTCTGACATAAGTACAAGGTGGGTGGAATCACATTAATAGAAGATTGTTAGGCTATTATTCTGATTACTATTGAAATAAAATCGGTTCAATTCTCTTCGATAGTGCACACAGGATTAGAGGTTAAAATCACGTCTTCTTTTTATGCTCCTTGATAATTGGAAACTTCAATATAGTTTATTATAAATTTCATTGATCAGTTTTAAGAGGATTCAACAAGAGAACCTATCGCAATATCCCTTATCATATCGTCCAACTTTTTGTTGGATATCCCCCGTCATTTGTCAATCTTTGAGAACATCAATAAGAACTTGATTCGGATTTTTTTGAAGTTATGGATACTGAAACTAATTAAGTATGACATATTGAAATTGAATACTCTACTTGACACTAGTCAATTTTCCATTCCAAAATTCCAGCAGAAAAACCTTCCTGTTGCTTGGCATTTAAGCGAATAGCTTTTGTTTCAACTGGTTTAAAATGAACAGTGTTGTACTTATCCAACTCCACTCCATATTCATCTGATGTATCTATAGCAATCCACTTTCCTCCACCCGTTTTATATTCAAGATTCCAATTTTCAGGCACCCGATAACTGACATCGTAGTGGTCGAGGTTTAGCCAGTATACCGATGACGATGAGAGCGAAACAGGTTTTTCAAATGAATATTCTACCCAGTCCTCGGCACCTTCTCGTAACCACCAGTAGAAATACGATTTATCTGTATCATCCGAGCTTTTCGGTTCGAAACCATCATTCAGGCCGGGAGCCCAGTTGGTTGATGCCTTTGGTTCTGCTAAATCGCGCACTGATGCAACAGGTTTTTGCACAGTCTTGTCTTGTCTCGCTGGCATCCAAACCAACATGTTTGAAGTACCGCGATTGTTCCATGTATAATACGGAATTGCCCTTAAAGTCGTAGCTTGAATACCTTGTTCTGAAATATTCTTAGCTTCCATAGTTAGGCTAACCACACCACCTAAAAGTTCTTCTTCAAATTGATTTTCAACAGCAGTGTTTGTATCTACAAAATTATCAAACATCCAGCCGTTGCTATTATCTTTGTCTTCGAAACAGTAAACCACCGGACCACGTTGAAGTGCAAATTTGCCTTGATTATTTTCCACTTTATCGTTAGTCAGAACTTTACGTACCGGCATTGGTAATTCAAGTTCCACCACATCGCCTCTTTTCCAGTTTCGTTTTATTCCCGCATAACCTTTATTCAGTTTAGTTGAAATTGTTTTCCCATTCACTTTAATAACAAACTGTTCTGAATTCTCATTCATAAAATTGTATAAATTAGATGGAACAACCTGGTTTTGTGCCCATCCCGGAATACGAACCATCAACGCCATTTTTCCTTCCGGAGCTTTTTCAATTTTTAATTTAACATTTCCTTCCCAGGGGTATCGGGTTTCTTGTCTAATTTTTACAACACTCTTGTCCACTCTTATTTCAGCATCGCATTGTGCGAACAGGTTTACAAAAATGCTGTTTTCTCCGACAGCATAAACATACCCCGGAATTGACGCCATAAAACGAGTAACGTTACCCGGACAACATGCGCAGCCAAACCATGGTGCGCGCTCGTGGTTATGTACCGATTCCAGCGGAATATCGTAGAAAAACTTATCGCCGCTGAGAGAAACACCGGAAATTACCCCATTGTAAAGTGTACGTTCCAACACATCGTAATATTTGGCATCGGCATCGTTTAAAAACAAACGATAATTCCAGTATACATTTGAAATGGCTGCACAAGTTTCGCAATACGAAGTCATGTTTGGTAAGCGGTAATTCGGTCCAAATCCTTCGCCTTGCGCACGCTGACCAATTCCACCAGTTATGTAAAGCTTTTTTGAAACTACATTGTTCCAAACTCGTTTAGCAGCCTCCATCAATGCTTCGTCGTTTTGCAACGAGGCCACATCGGTAACACCCGAATACAAATACCCCAAACGAACGGCATGTCCCACAGCTTCTTCCTGTTCAAGAATTGGCATGTGGTCCTGGCTGTATGCATTTAATTTATGACCGTTGGTACCTTTTCCGGTTTCATCGATAAAAAAACGAGCCAGCTTCAAGTACTTTTCATCGTCAGTAACACGATATAATTTCACCAGTGCCATTTCAATAATCGGATGGCCTGAAGGGACAGCCTTCTGCCCTTCGCCGTACCCAAACACCTCGTTAATTAAATCGGCATTTTTAATGGCAATATTTAAGAAACTTTTTTTGCCGGTTGCCTGGTAATGTGCAACAGCAGCTTCGTACAAATGGCCACAGTTGTACAACTCGTGGCTGTTTAACCGATCCCAACGTCCCTTGCCATACCAACGTTGCAGTCGTTCGCATTTATTAGTCAAACAGGTAAATAGATACCCGTCTTCTTCCTGAGCTGCACCAATGTAATTAATCAGGCTGTCGAGATAATTATCGAGTTTGGCATCGTACTCCACCGCCAAAGCATACGAAGCACCCTCCAAAATTTTGTAAATATCGGTATCGTCAAAAGGAAAATCTCCTTGATGTTCACCTTTAATTAATCCTGCAGCCAGAGCAAAATTATCTACACGACCGGTTTCCTCACTTTTCTGAAACGCTGATGGAATAGAAACTTTACGGTTAACCTCAATCTTTGGCGCCCAAAAACAGTCGTTCAGTTGAACGGCAGCAAAAGACACTGGTTCTAATGGCATATTTATGTCTTCTTCTTCAACCTGACATGAACCAAGAACAAATAAATAAACAAAGGCTATTAACAGACGCGACATTGATTTTTGTTTTAATTCGTTTGAAACCATTCGTTGTAATCTTTATGAGTTTTTAAATACAGCTTTACTCTACCGTCCATTCAAATATTCCTGCTGCATATTCCTTTGGTAATACAATTTCTATTTTTACAGCGCTTGTTTTTACAGGAACAAACGACACAGTATTCGCTATACCTTTAACTTTTGGGTAGGCCTCTTTATTCTCTACCGGAATCCATTCGCC
>JABMPI010000712.1 GCA_013203755.1 Bacteroidota bacterium | reverse complement strand
TTCATTTTCTCGATTTTGTAAGTCGCAAATATAGATTGATTTTTTGAAATGCCAAATTTATCTGGAATGAGTTTAGATAGAAATAATATATAACTGATTGCTGAATTCTATACACCAATTTATCAAAAGTGTTAAATGCTCAGAATATTACATTGTACTTTTGTCCTTAATTCTTTTGTCTTTCGCGGAGTTATTCCTGGCTGTTTGAAAGTGGATATTTAAACCTGCGAGTTCGAATTCAAGGCTTGTGAAGTCAGAAACTAAAGGAGTCCGTCGTCTGACCGATCACTTTTTTTATGACCAGCGTACCGTAAAAGCCGGACTTTCCGAACGAACACTATTTACTATAAATCATGCTTATCAATCAGATAAATAAAAGAAGCAATTGCGGCACTTCCCATTTGAAATTCCCGAAAATTTACCTGCTCAAATGTATCGTTTCCCGAATGGTGAAAATCGAAATATCGCTGCATTTCAGGTATATATGAAGAAAGTGGCGTCTGAAATTGTTTCAAAGGACCAATATCAACACCACCTCCACCTTTTTTGAAATAGGTAATTCCATAAGGTTCAAAATACTTTTTTAATGCTAAAATCTTTTCCAAACGCTCGTCGGGTGCTGAAATACCAAAACCTTTTGGCATCAATGCTCCGCGGTCGGCTTCCAATGCAAAATAGTGATTCTCATTTTTTAAGCCAGCTTGGCGGGCATACTCATCTCCTCCGCGCTGAGCCACTTCCTCGTCCATAAACATTACAGCACGAATGGTTCTTTTTGGCTGAATTCCCATTTTCTGAAAAAGCCTTAAAACCTCGATGCTTTGCATGCAACCAGCGCCATCGTCGTGAGCCCCCTCTCCAGGCTCCCAGGAATCGAGGTGACCGCCAACAGTAATAATTTGATCAGGAAATTCAGACCCCTTTATTTCGCCAATTACATTATACGAGGTAACTTCCGGCAATTCATAGCTTGTGGTTCGAAAGAAGAAATTCAACTCCGAATCATTCTTTAGCCACTTACTCAACAAGTTTGCTCCATTTGTACTAATTGCCACTGCAGGAATTTTCGAAATGGTATCGTTGTATCTCATTACTCCGGTATGCGGAAAATTGTCTTGCGAAGTAGTTAACGAACGAGCCACAACTCCAGCTGCTCCAAATGCTCCCGCACGTGCTGCTCCTTCTGTTCGCTGGTCTGCTGCTCCACCGTATGCTCCAAAAGTATTTAGCATGGTTGGATCCATCGCACGATTAAAAAATACAATCTTTCCTTCGATGTTTTCTCTACCTAATTTTTCGAGCTCTGCAAAATTGTGAACCTCAATAACCTTTGCCGAGAGCCCATCTTCTCCTGTACCAACAGACATTCCCAGTGCCGAAACAGGAACCGCTTTAAAACCAAATTTACAGGATTGAATGGAGGCTGTTTCTTCCTCGCCCCGAATCCAATACGGTACTTGAACAGGCTGTTTATAAACCTTATCCAAATTCATATTATTCATTACCTGAAAAGTGAATTCAACAGCAGCGGCAGCTTGAGACGAACCAGTAATTCGACCATTGCAATTTTTGCACAGGTAACGTAAGTTCTCGAAAGCAGTTTGATCGGTTAAGGCTTCATCGAAAAAAGCTTTCATCATTTTATCCTCTTCCTGCGCATTCAAGGTCAACGAAATATTCAATAATAAAATCGTACCAAGTATAATTTGCTTCATTCTTATTCAATTTGGTTTTTCAAAAAGGTGTTGAATTTACAAACTTCAAGAACTATTGCAAAGTTGAATCTCTAATAAACTTAAACTTGTTCTTTGAAATCTATTTACGATTCAATTATTACCCATACTTTAATCCAAAACCGGCAATCTCCGGGTTTCGGTTTTATTCAGAAACTCAATTGTTTTATTTATCCCCTTGTACATTAAAACATCGAATTCAACAAAATCCACTTTTTTTCTATATTCCTCTAAAAAATTCTCCATAAATGGCGAAGATTTTAAAGGTCGTCTAAAATCCATTGCCTGTGCTGCATTGTACAATTCAATAGATAAAATTTTCTCTGTATTCAGAGCCACTTTTAAAGCTTTTGTTGCTCCATTCCCGCCCATACTTACGTGGTCTTCCTGCTCGTTAGACGATGGAATTGAATCGACTGACGATGGTGTACAATATTGTTTATTTTGCGAAACGATTGATGCTGCTGCGTATTGCGGAATCATAAAACCTGAATTCACACCAGGGTTTGCAACCAAAAATTCGGGTAATTTGCGTTCTCCGGAAATCAACCGGTAAGTTCGTCTTTCCGAGATACTTCCCAACTCGCTAAGCGCAATTGCCAAAAAATCCAATGAAATTTCCAACGGCTCACCATGAAAATTACCGCCCGAAATTATCAAGTCCTCATCAGGAAAAACAGTTGGATTATCGGTTACTGAATTGATCTCTATTTCAAAAACACCGGCTACATAATTCACCGCATCTTTCACCGCACCATGAACTTGCGGAATACAACGAAACGAATACGGGTCTTGAATGTGCTCCTTCGGTTTTGCCTGCATTTCGCTGTCCTTTAAAATATATCTAAAATTTGCTGCCGTAGTTCCTTGTCCTTTGTGCGGTCGTATGCGCTGAATATTTGCAGAAAAAGGTTCAAGCAAACCGTCGAACGCATCTAACGAGAGTGCACCAATAATATCTGCCTGGTCGATTAGCCGGAATGTTTTTAACAATGTATAAACTCCGTGAGCACCCATAAACTGAGTCCCGTTCAACAGTGCTAATCCCTCTTTAGCTTCCAGTTTTATTGGCTTCCAATCAAACTTTTCAATAACAGTTTTTGCTTCTACTTTTTGCCCTTCAAAATTTACTTCGCCTAATCCTAACAGAGGTAAAAACAACATTGCCAGCGGTGCCAAATCGCCACTGGCACCAAGCGAACCTTGTTCGCAAACAACAGGTAAAATATTGTAATTGAATAAATCTAAAATGCGCTGAACAGTAATTATCTGCACAGCCGAATTTCCTTTAGAAAGTGCGTGTGCTTTTAACAGCAACATTAGTTTTACCACATCGGCAGGAATTTCGGGGCCAATATTACAGGCGTGCGAAATCACCAGATTTTCCTGTAATTTACTCAATTGGTCGTTGGAAATTACAATGTTGCACAAAGCGCCAAAACCGGTATTAATACCATAAATTGGTTTTTCCGATTCCTGTAATTTTTTATCGAGGTAGTCTTTACTTTTTTGAATGAGTTGTTTTGATTTTTCTGAAAGTTGAAGTTTAACTTCGTTTTCCAGAATGTCTTGAATAATCTCAAATGTGAGGTCATCCGGGGTAATTTCGAATATCCGTGATTTCATAACTTGCAAAAGTTAAATGATGAAATTGTAAGAATGATAAAATGATAAATTGTTTTTAACGTCATTCCTTCCGCCGGCTGACGGATTCGGAATCTTTCAACGAATAGATGCTGATCAGTCAGCGGACCAACAGCATGACGTTTTGTTCAAACAGAACAGATACTTCACGGAAACCGGACGTCTCCTCCAAAATTTTTTAATGGTCTATTTGTAATTAATAAAAACATTGCCTCAATTTTGAGACAATATCGGACAAGTTAAATCCTTAAGACAGGATATTTATCAGTTCTTCGGAAGTAAGCAATTGTTGTTCGCCACTTCCCATATTTTTTAGAGTGAATTTATTGGCTTCCATTTCCGAATCGCCAGCCAAAACAACATACGGAATCTGCTTTTTATTGGCATAATTCATCTGCTTTTTCATTTTTGCGCTGTCGGGAAAAATCTCAGCATTTATGTTGCTTTTACGTAATTGCGCTAAAACGGGCAAACAGTAGGCTTCTTCTTTTTCGCCAAAGTTTACAAACATCACTTTTGTAGTTTCCAACGACTCATCGGGAAACGAATTTTGCTGCACCAGCACATCGTAAATACGCTCTGCTCCAAATGATACACCAACTCCCGAAACATCGGGCATTCCAAAAATTCCGGTTAAATCGTCGTAACGCCCGCCACCACAAATACTACCAATTTGTACATCTTTCGATTTTACTTCGAATATGGCTCCGGTGTAATAGTTTAATCCGCGCGCCAAAGTTAGATCCAATTCAACTTCAGTTTTTAACTCGAAGTTTTCAAGGTATCCAAAAAGTGTTTTCATTTCCGAAATTCCTTTGGCACCAACTTCAGTTTCACCAATAACTTTTTCAATTTGACTTAACTTTTCTTGAGTAGAACCTTCCAATTGCAAAATGGGCTGCAATTTTTCAATGGCACTTTCAGAAATTCCTTTGGCAAGAATTTCCTCATTCACTTTCTCCAAACCTATTTTATCTAACTTATCAATGGCAACAGTAATGTCAATTATCCGGTCGGCTTCACCAATTGCTTCAGCAATTCCGGCTAAAATTTTACGGTTGTTAATTTTAACTACCGTATTAATTTGTAAACGCTTAAAAACATCGTCTATAATTTGCACCAACTCCACTTCGTTGAGCAAACTGTTGCTGCCAATTACGTCTACATCGCACTGATAAAACTCACGATAACGACCTTTTTGGGGACGGTCGGCTCGCCAAACGGGTTGTATTTGGTAGCGTTTAAATGGGAAAGTAATGTCGCTACGGTTTTGCACAACGTAACGTGCAAATGGCACTGTTAAATCGTAACGTAATCCTTTTTCAGATAAACCATACATCTCATTTTGGTTCATCATCATTATTAAAGGATATTTTTCACCTTTAATAAGATCCATTTTACTAAAGTTATCTTCAGCTAAATATTTAATTACATTTTTCCTAATACCAGCTTTTTGCCCTGAGTCAAGAATTTTAAACAGCAGTTTATCTCCTTCCTCTCCATATTTTCC
>JABMPI010000711.1 GCA_013203755.1 Bacteroidota bacterium | reverse complement strand
GTTAAAACGTAACTATAAATTAAAGAGTAAACCGGCTAAACCCAATTATTGCGTTTAGTGGGATGTTGGTAGCCATTTAAAAAACAAAAATATGTCATTAGGAATAATTGTAAAATGCCCAGAAGGGTTAGTATTAGCCGCAGAATCGAGAGTAACGATTAATGCTAATACACCAGTAGGTCAAGTTCACAACAACTTTGACAATGCAAAAAAACTTTTAGGATTTAATGGAGCACATAAGCATATTGGTGTTATAACCTATGGACTTGGTTCATTGCAATTAAGGACTGCTCAAAGTTTTATGCCTGAATTTGAATCTTCATTACCTGAGAACAGGTTATCCGTTGTCGAATTTGCAGAACAATTAGGAAAATTTTTTATGGAGCAATGGAAAATTGAAGGAATGCCAGCAGCGAACACTTGGAAGGATAGCCCTATGATTTTTCTAGTTGCGGGTTTTGATGAAGGTGAGCCTTATGGTAAAGTTTGTGAATTGAATATTCCACACAATCCTAAACCAAAAATAATAAGAGACACGAAAGATTTTGGTGTAAATTGGGGTGGACAAAGGGAAATAGTTGACAGACTTATTAAAGGATATGACAATAGAGTTTTAGATGTCATTCAACATAAACTAGGACTTACGCCAGAACAGATTGTTGAAATTAACAATGAGTTAGCACCTTTACAGATGCAGATTCCAGTTCAGATAATGGCATTACAAGACTGTATTGATTTAGCTAATTTCATATTGAAAACCACTATTTCAGGACAGGAATTATCAATTGGCGTTCGCGGTTGTGGTGGGAATATAGATGTTGCCGTTATTACTAGAACAACTGGAATTAATTTTATTAAACAAAAAGAACTTCAAGCAAAATGAAAAATTTAAAAATATCGGAAATCAAGGAGAAAAAGTATTCATCTTCCGTAACTGTGCATAGACCAAAAAAGGGTACATTCTCTGACATTACCGCAGTTAATTATGACTTAATAAAGGGTGAAACCTATTCTGCATCTATTAAAATAATTCAGAAAGACAATCATTCTTTTGAACAAGAGGTATTTATCTAATGAAAAACGGCTACCAACAATGCATATAGTTTATGGCGGGTTTCGGTCTGAAAATGAACATTTTAGTTCCAAATATAAATCAGAGTGGACTGAAAGGTTTGTCTTTCAAATCCCGCCACAAAACCATATGCTAAACGTTAGCAACAATTAAAATCAAACTAAATGAGAAAAATTATTAGGAAAGCAAACAAGACCTTATTGCATTATGGCTTTGATGCAAAGAAATTTTTGAACGCTATAAATCCCAAAAAAAAGGGCTTGTTTTACACTGATCTAGAAGAATTAAAAAGGCAAAAGGGTTCAGATAGAACCTTTGACTTTGGCGATATGTATCCTATTTTAAAAGACAAGAACGATGAAGGTGGCACTATGTCCGGGCATTACTTTCATCAAGACCTATATGTTGCGAGGTTGATTAATTTGGCTAATCCTAAGAAGCATTTAGACATTGGTTCAAGAACAGATGGCTTTATTGCACATGTTGCATCTTTTAGAGAGGTTGAGTTAATTGATATTCGCCCCATTAAAAGCAAAGTGAAGAATATTTGTTTTCGAAAAGCTGACTTATTAGAATTGCCATCAGATTTGATTGATTATTGTGATTCAATATCTTCATTACATGCAATAGAACATTTTGGTCTTGGACGATATGGAGACCCGATAGATTATTTTGGCTATTTAAAGGCAATTAGCAACATTACTAAAATATTAAGAAGTGGTGGGCGTTTTTATTTTGCTGTGCCAATTGGACCACAAAGAATTGAATTTAACGCTCACAGAGTATTCTCTTTAGAGTACTTAATAAATATTTTATCTGAAAATTATGAGATTAATTCATTTTCGTATGTGGATGACAAAGGGGACTTTTTTGAGAATACTGAGCTAACAAAGGATAATATGGAGTCCAATTTGGGATGTCGATATGGATGTGGAATATTTATTCTAATAAAAAAATGAATTGTTGCTAACACTATGTAAAAAGCATTAAAACGCATTTACATTCACCGTTGTGGGTAATGCTAAAAGAAACGACAGTCCTAAGAACAAACACTAAAATAATAGACAAAATTTATGCTTTTTTTAACTCAATTGACTTTGCAATTTTCTTACCGATTGTTTTTATAATTTATTGTCTTGAAACAAACAAAAACTTGAACTCCAAAAATTTTTAATCGTTGAAGCAACTATGG
>JABMPI010000710.1 GCA_013203755.1 Bacteroidota bacterium | reverse complement strand
TACTGTCGGTTGAGCAACTGGTGTTTCAGCTGCTATTATTGTCGTTTCCACATCGCGTGCAATAATTCTTCCGTGCGGGCCTGAGCCTTTTAATGTTTGAACATCAACACCCAGTTTCTCAGCCATTTTTTTTGCCAATGGAGAAATGCGGATGCGTTTGTTTGGTGAAGTATCTTCCACATCGAACTCGATTACTTTTGGCGCTTCTTCAATCAATTCAATTGGAACTGCTTCTTCTTTAGATTCGCCTCCTGGTTTGAATTCATCAAACGATTCACCTTTGTTTCCAAGTACTGCTACGTTTACTAAAACGGGAACTTCGTCGCCCTCTTCAAAAAAGGTAGCCAGAAGAATGCCATCTTCCTTTGCTTCCTCTTCAAACGAAGCTTTGTCGGTTTCGTAAGAGAAAAGAATGTCGCCTTCGCTAACTTCTTCTCCAACCGATTTATACCATTGCCCCAAAATGCAGGATTCAACAGATTGTCCTTGTCGAGGCATTAAAACGGGTATTGCCATATTTTATTAGTTTTATAGTTTCTATTCAACTTGTAAATACAAATATTTTTCTTTCGAAAAAATAAGTTACTGAAAATAAGCTATTTAAATTTATTATAGTTTTCAGATTGTAAAAATATATTTTTTAACTTGTATTTACAAGTTGTGTTGAATGTTTTAATTTTTTTTTAACTTTGCAGTCATAATGGAACACATTCCTCAATATCGAAAATTGTATGAATTGCTTCGGAAACACATCTTTTCTGGTGTTTACGAGGAGGGTAGTTTATTGCCGTCGGAGAATGAACTTTGCGCAGCCTACGAAATGACACGCCCAACTGTTCGTCATGCACTCGACTCTTTAGTAAAAGATGGGCTGATCTTGAAAAAGCAGGGGAAAGGGAGTATTGTTCGTAAACCTCCGCAAAATATCGGAATTTTATCTATTTCGGGAACTGCGTCGGCAGTTGGAGTCCGCTATTTAAAAACAGACATTTTACAAAAACCAATAATTAAAACCTGGCCCGAACCTTTTCGTTTTGAGCTTTCGGAATTGGAACAGGAATCGGGTTGTATTTATATGGAACGTTTGCGTTTTGTAGGTGACGAACCCGTTTTTTACGATGTTAACCATATTCCTAATATATATTTACCACGAATAACAAACCGTTCGTTTGAAAACAAATCGCTTTTTGAGATACTTCGTAAAAACTACCAGATTGAAATTTTGGGAGGCGAGCAACAATTAAAAGCGGTAAAACCAGAGAAGCATATTAAACAGCTTTTGAAGTTAAAAGCCGGGCAACCCGTTTTGCACATCGAACGAAAATTAACTACCAACCGGGAGAATTTCAATATCTATTCAACCATTTATTTTAATTCTGAGAAACATGCTATTTTCGGGAGTTTTTGAAGAAGTTGGTAGTCGGAAGTCAAAAATCAAAATTGTACAAATAAGGGAAAAGAATCTATCGTAGCAATCTGGTAAATAATATCATTTTTCTATTTTCTGATAAATGTTACTTTTGCAACGCATTTTTGAAATTAGTGATTTGAGTTTTATATCAGAAAAATTAGAACCCGTTACATTTAATGGTATTCAGGCTACTTTTGCCGATGAAAAATACGGTGAACACGAGCGCAATACATTTGATATTTGGTTGGTGAAATCTGACGAACCAACTCCGTTAGTGATTTATATTCATGGCGGTGGTTTTGTTGGTGGCGATAAATCGAAGTATTACGATTCTAAAGATTGGGTTCGGTTTTTGGAAGCCGGTGTTTCGGTGGCTGCCATAAATTACCGTTTTATGAACGAGGCTCCGTATGGGATTTTGGCAAGCATGAATGATTCAAAACGCTGCCTCCAATTTATTCGCTGCCATTCAGGAAAATACAATATCAACAAAACCAGAATTGCATGTTCTGGAGGTTCTGCCGGAGCAGGGACATCGTTGTGGCTGGCTTTTAATAATGATATGGCTGAACCGGAAAGTAACGACCCGGTTTTGCGCGAATCTACCCTGATTTCTTGTGCCGGGGCTTTTGCTACCCAATCAACATACGACATACTTCAATGGGATGGAATTCTCGGTTTCCCAAAAGAAAATACGGCAGAAAAATTAAATTCTATTGCGAAGGTATTTGGTTTTAATACAGCAAAAAATGTTGATGTTTTAAATGAAACTGAAATCAGGTTGGAGCTCGATTTTATTCAGAAAATGAACGAAAGTAGTGCACCCTTTTTTGTTTTCAATAAACAAAAAGGGGGGGTGCCAAGCAGTCAGGATGAGCTGAATCACCATCCGCTTCATGCAAAAGCTTTAAAGGAAAAGGCGGAAACAGTAGGCTTGGAAGCTGTTGTTTATGCCCCTGAAATTGGAATTGTTGATGATTCAGGAAAAGATTTGGTTGATTTCTTCTTGGAGAAGCTGAAAAAATAAAGGCTATTCGAGAAGGTCTATTTAGGTCATTCTGAGAGTTCACCTAATTTTATTTGGCATAATGAGTAAATGACAGAATGCTCATCAATGTTGTCATTTCGACGAGGAACGAGGAGGAATCTCTTCTCTACCAAAGATTTCTCTCGTCAGCCGACGGATCGAGATGACAAAAACAAAAATCTATCATTAATAACGAACTCGAAACATTCCTCACTATGATAAATAGATGTTTCGACCATGCTCAACATGACAATTTTGAGATAAGACCTCTTTTGTAAATTTTTTTATTTCGTTAACTCTTGTAAAGTATATCATAAGATTAACTCTTATTTCATGGGTTTATATTCCTTTTAAAATCACACAAAAAATACTCATATTTGCAGCCAGTAAAACAATTGATTAGTAATAAATAGGATGAAAGTTTTAAAATTCGGAGGAACATCGGTTGGCTCGCCAGAAACAATGCGGGCGGTTATGGATTTAATTACCGATGGAGAACAAAAAATAGTTGTGCTTTCTGCCATGTCGGGAACAACGAACACTTTGGTAGAAATTTCAGGTTATTTACGCAAAAAGAATAAGGACACTGCCCGTATTTTTATTGGTAACCTGGAAGTTAAATACAAAAAAGTAGTTAATGAACTTTTTTCTTCTGATGAAAATAAAAAGCTGGGATTAAAAGTTGTAGGGGAGAGTTTTAATACAATAAAATCGTTTACCTCAGGAAATTTTGGAGAGGTTGGCGAGAATACAATTTTGGCACAGGGCGAATTGATTTCAACTCAACTGTTTGCTTTGTTGATGAACGAAAATGACTATAATACAGAATTGTTGCCAGCGCTGGATTTTATGCGCATTGATGAGGACAAAGCTGCCGAGACACAATTTATTCGCAAGAATATTAAAACGGTTTTGAAAGAGGTTGGCGAAGCTGACTATTATATAACGCAAGGATTTATTTGCAGAAATGCCAACAACGAAATAGATAATTTACAACGGGGAGGAAGTGATTATACTGCATCGTTAATTGGTGCAGCAATAGAAGCAGAAGAAATTCAGATTTGGACTGACATTGATGGTTTTCATAACAACGACCCACGTTTTGTTGAAAACACAAAAAAAATCGATCACCTTTCGTTTTATGAAGCTGCTGAGCTGGCTTATTTTGGAGCTAAAATTTTACATCCGCAAACGGTACTTCCGGCAAGGGTTTCAAACATTCCGGTTCGGTTAAAAAACACAATGAATCCGACGGATGAAGGCACATTAATAACTGCCGAATCGGATGGGAAAGGAATAAAAGCCGTTGCTGCAAAAGATGGTATTAGTGCAGTAAAAATTCGTTCGGGTAGAATGTTAATGGCTTATGGTTTTCTGAAAAATATTTTTGAAATTTTTGAAAAGTATAAAACTCCAATCGATATGATTTCCACTTCGGAAGTTGCCGTTTCGATAACCATCGATAACACCCAAAATTTAGCTGAAATAAGAAAAGAACTGGATAAATTCGGTATTGTTGAAGTGGATTCGAATATGTCGATCGTATGTATTGTTGGCGATATTATTCAGGAAGAAACCGGATTTGCCTCAAAAGTATTTAGGGCGTTGGACGGTATTCCAATCCGAATGATTTCTTATGGCGGAAGCCGATATAATATTTCTGTTTTAGTACCAACTTCTCATAAAAAAGAGACGTTGCAGGCACTGAGTAATAATTTACTGAATAGTTAGATAATTATTGCCATTTCCATTAAAGGGAGAAATCTGTATCAATATCAGGTTTCTCCTTTTTTTTTATGATATTTATTAAGGTAAATTTGATTTTTGGCTAACGGTTTGGCTCTAATTATATCGAATAAACTTCACTTGCCTCAAATCTGGTCGCCACTTTAACTTCAAACCTGGAAGTCAAAGTTTCCATTCTTTCCAAAGCTTTTTCCAGAGAGTTATTATCTTTTGAAATGTGGCTCAGAAACACACATTTTAAATTGCCATCTGTGTGTTTATCAAGCAATTTAAAAGTCTGGTCGTTAGATAAATGTCCGACATTAGAAGCAACCCGTTCTTTTAAAAAATGAGGATATCGACCTTCCCAAAGCATTTTCTCATCGTAGTTAGATTCTAAAAACAGGCCATCACATTTTTTCAAATGCGACTTTACATTGTGGCAAGCTTCGCCAATGTCGGTAAAAACGCCAATGTTTTTTCCTTTGTATTCAATTCTAAAAGAGCAAGGTTCCGATGCATCGTGATTTTTCAAAAACGAGAAAATAGTAAAATCTCCTATTTCAATTTCTTCGCCGGGTGCGAAAAACTTTGGGTAGTCGGGGCGTAAATTTTTATATGCACCATTGTGTGTCTTTGCTGTTAAATATATGGGAACTTGCAACTTTTTGCTTACGCCGCGAACCCCACGCATGTGGTCGCTGTGTTCGTGTGTAACAAAAACAGCCTTTATTTTTACAGGGTTCAAACCACGTTCTTTCATCCGCAAAACAATCTGTTTGCAAGAGATTCCGGCATCAATTAAAATGGCATCTTTATCGTTTCCAATGTAGTAGCAATTTCCATTGCTCCCCGATGCAAGTGCGCAGATTTGAATCATAAATTGTTTTCTTTTTTTTGCCGAAATTAAAAATCCTTTTTTAAATAAAATAAGATTGAAGAGAATATCTGAAAATTGATT
>JABMPI010000709.1 GCA_013203755.1 Bacteroidota bacterium | reverse complement strand
TGGCTTTTTCTACATTCAAAATTTTTCCACGCAAGGGAAGGATTGCCTGCGTTCTGCGGTTACGGCCTTGTTTTGCCGTTCCACCTGCCGAATCTCCCTCCACAAGGTAGACTTCACACAATGCAGGATCTTTTTCAGAGCAGTCGGTCAGTTTACCTGGAAGTCCACCTCCTGTTAATGCACTTTTACGCTGCACCATTTCACGCGCTTTACGTGCAGCGTGCCTGGCTTGTGCCGCTAATATTACTTTGCTAACAATAATTCTTGCATCCTTTGGGTTTTCTTCCAAATAATTTTTAAGCATCTCGCTAACTGCCTGATCAACCGAAAGACTTACTTCCGAGTTACCCAGTTTTGTTTTTGTTTGACCCTCGAATTGTGGTTCCTGAACTTTAACTGAAACTACTGCGGTTAATCCTTCACGGAAATCATCACCACTAATGTCAAATTTCATTTTTGCCAGCATCCCCGAAGAGTCAGCATAACCTTTAAGGGTTCGGGTTAATCCTCGCCTAAAACCTGTTAAATGCGTTCCACCTTCAATGGTGTTGATGTTATTAACGTAAGAATGTATGTTTTCTGAAAATGAAGTATTGTATTGCAATGCAATTTCAACAGGAGAACCTCCTTTGTCTGAAGATATATGAATAACCTCGCTTGTAAGTTTAACTCTCGTTTCATCAAGATATTCAACAAATTCTTTTAGTCCTGCTTCAGAAAAATAGTTATCTGATTTATAATTCCCCTCTTCATCAGTTTCCCTTTCATCAAGCAGTGAAAGTTTAATTCCTGCATTTAAGAATGCCAATTCACGTAAACGGGCAGCGAGTATTTCGTATTTGTATTTTGTAACCAGAAAAATTGAATCATCGGGTTTGAATGTTACAAAAGTTCCGGTAATATCTGATTTTCCAATCACTTTTGCTTCATACAAAGGTTTTCCAATGGAATACTCCTGTACCCAAACTTCTCCCTGACGATGAATTTCGGCTTTTAAATGCGACGAAAGCGCATTAACACACGAAACACCAACCCCGTGCAACCCTCCGGAAACTTTATATGAATCTTTGTCGAATTTACCTCCGGCGTGCAGTACTGTCATAACTACTTCCAGTGCCGACCTGTTTTCTTTGGTATGTTTTTCAGTAGGAATTCCTCTCCCGTCATCTTTTACGGTAATCGAATTGTCTTCATGAATTATTACATCAATATTTTTGCAATATCCCGCAAGTGCTTCATCAATCGAATTATCAATTACTTCGTAAACCAAATGGTGCAATCCTTTTTCGTTGGTGTCGCCAATATACATCGACGGACGCTTTCTAACTGCTTCTAAACCTTCGAGTACCTGAATGCTATCTGCAGAATAGTTTCCATTTCCCTCGTTTGATCTACTTTTTTCTATTTCACTCATCTCAATCTCTTATTTTTTTATCCTTCTCGTTTTCTTTAAAATAAAATAGTTTCCTACCCAAAAAGCGAAATTACTTTTCAAAGGAAACTAGCTGATTTTTAAAGTGTTATCAAATTTTTAAGCTTGATTTTTTATTAACGGACAAAGATAACAAAATTAACCGTAATACAGACTAAGATTGCGTTAATAGATGCTAATTTTATTAACATTATATTAACTTGAAAATGAGCGAAAAAACGAAGTTTAGTTTCAAAAAAAAGAGGCTGTTTTTGCCTCATTTTTTTCGTTGGATGATGCGATTTCCAAATCACATTTTAAATGGCGAATCGGAGTTCGCCACACCCTTTATTTAAAAAGCATAGCTAACGCCAACCAAGGCATTAAAACTTTGCACCGGGTAACCCAACCACCTTTGGTATTGTTGAAACCCAAAATTATTAAGCTGACCAAATGCCGCAAACTTTTGTGTGATTTGATAATTTGCGTTTACGTTTAAGTCGAAAGCTACGTCGAGATTGTAAGATTTGATGATTTTGTTATTGAACGCAGAGGAACCAATAAACTGAGAAGTTGATTCTAAAATTAAAGCCTTTCTACCCCCAATTAAATAGACATCTGCACCAACACTCAATTGTTCTGTAATTTTGTAATCTATTGAAAGTGTAGCATCCCAATCTGGTTTATTCCATGCTTCTTCCTGTTCATTCAATGTATATGCATAATAATTACCCGAAAGTAGAAGATTTAGCTTTTCCGAAGAAGTATGAAAAATTTCAACATTAAGTTTCAACAGATTTATATTATCATATAAAACATCAAAAGTATTGTTAACAATTAGTGGATTAGGGTTTGCACTTGGCTCGGGATAATAATATTCATTTAAATAATAGAACTGCTGGTCGTCAATCATCGAATAATCAACTCCTATTTTAAAATTGGTTTTTGATGAGAATTTACCATCTATTCCACCATAAAAATGAAGTTTTTCAAAGCTGTTGGTAACATCGTGTGTGGGATCTACAAACGGGTTTTCGTAAGCTATTTTTGAATAATTATTATTGATGTAGTTCCCATCAATACCGGCGTACAATTTAATCACATCCTTAACCGGTCTAAAATTTACGCGCACATTTGGCGTTACTTTTGCCAGTGCATCCATATCGGCATCCATTACAAACCAAGCATTAAATCCCACTTGAATATCGGCCATTTTACCACCATAAAAATATGCAGGCTTGGCAAATAACCACGTTTGTTGTCGTTTCCCCGGTTCATTTAAACTCTGATTGTAAATACCGTCGGACTGAACAAAAACAGCCCCAACATCGCCTAACAATGTTCCTGTATCAAATGGTTTTTGAAAGTCAACTTTAAATTCTCCAAAATGCTCGGTTTGCTCTGTTTTTGCTCCAAAGTAATGGTAATTTAAATTGAAATTAAAAACCGGGTCATCGATCTCTGCAACCGGATTTTTCAAGCCAATATTTATTCCTCCTTTAGAAAATGCTTGTTTAGCTCCCTGATAAGTTATTTGCTGGTTATCTTCCAACAAAATAGACGGAATTGCTTTCTCCGGGTAGCCGTAATAATTAAAACCATCGTGGCTATAATCAACGTCCACAGAGAGAACTGTTTTATTAAAATCGTGCTTGTAATACACTTCAGCTTCGTTGTTCGAAAAAGGTGCATCCACTTTGTTGCCGCCATCCAATTTAATTTTACCGTGCGACGAAAGATGTTTGGCATGTATTCCAAAAATTGATTTTTTCGAATTCAAATTATTAAAAAAGAATTCGCCATAAGGTTTGTTATAATTCCCAACTCCAGCTCTAATTAATCCGTAGCCAGTGTCCTTTTTTTGCTTATTATCGATGGTTGCAGCTTTTAATGCATTCACCGAAAAAGCATTTAAAATTGGCTGGCTCGAAATGCTGTAATTGAATTTTGGAATTTGATGTTCCGCCTCCTCAATTCGGGGCATATCATTAATTTTATTGGCATCAGAAATAGTCGGTTTAAAAGCTTTTGTAACTTCCACCTCACGAGTAAGAGTAGTGTCGCGTTGCGCCACAGAAGAACTTACAATGCCAATTAAAAGCAGGAGGAATATATATATTTTTTGTTTGAACATAGTTTCTGTTTTTAGTTTTGTTTAATTTCCAATTGAAACGAACTGTCAACTGCATTTTTTTGTTCCGCAGCCTCTTTTGTTTCTATTTCGTTCAACTTTCGGGCAGCCTCTTCTTTTATACCATCCGTTTCGTTACTGTAATTATCTACAATACTTTTTAGAGTGTGCTTGGCTGTAAAATCGTCACCTTTATCGAGGTAAATATCAGTAAGCAATAAAAATGCATTTCCAAGCCAAAATTGATAGGGCGAATTCTCCGAAACAAAATCCATAATTTCATCTTCGGCAGCCTGCTTTTTATTTTGTTTATAGTAGATTTCAGAAACCAGATATTTAGCTTCGGCACCCTGCTCAAATTTTGTATCAACAGAAACCGCTTTTAATCCGGGCAAAGCTTTTTCGGGTTGATTTAATTCGTAATAGGCTTTCCCTTCGGCGTAATTTGCTTCCCTAATTAAAGCCTCGTTCGCAATGTCCGATTTTTTTATTTTTCCAGCCGCTGCAATGGCTGGGTCGAATCGCGCCAAAGTTAAGTTACAACGCATCTGTCCGGTATTGGCTTTTAAAACGTTCCATTTGCTGTTTGCAAGGTTTTCCAAACGATTAAACATCTCCAACGATTCAATAAATTTTTCAGCATTAAAAGTTAATTCAGATGCTTTTGAAAGAGCAGGTTCGCTAAATATATTATCGGGTTGATTTGTTACAAAAGTATAGTGCTGGTTTGCCTTTTCATACTCACCTTCTTTGTAAAGCAATCCAGCCAGATAAAAATTTGCATTTAAAACAAAACTTCCATTGGGGTAGCGCTGAATATACTGTTGTAATTGCACTGCTGCATGTTCATCACCCAACATATAAACTCGTTCGGCAGCCATGTAAGTAAGTGAGTCTTGCTCCGAAACCGTAACATTTACACCCGCTCCCAGTTTTTGTGTGTAAGCAAAATATGCGTCGATATTATTCAATTCTACATAGCAGTTTTTAATACCCGACAAAGCCGCACGAGCTTCAGGTGTTCCTGCATATTTTTCAGCCACCTGTTTGTATTGAGAAAGCGATTTATTAAAATCGCCATTATTGAAATTTATAAGCCCAAGTTGAAGCAGTGCCTTTCTATAGTAATTACTTTGCGGGTAATTCTGAATAAGATTTTCATATTGCGCAGTTCCTTCAGAACTTTTGCCAGTTCTTTCGTACGCACGCCCAAGCTCATACAAAGCATCGTCGTAATATTCCGATTCAGGAGATCCGGCAAGTAATTTTTCCAGGGTTGAAATTTTCTCCGGCTGATTACGTTGCAAGCCCTGACAAAATGAAATTTGAAAAAGCGCATAATCTGCTTCGTAAATCTTCATTCCAAACGACTGTTGGTAATTTTCTAATGCTTTTGTGTAATTGGTATTTAAAAAATAGTAATCGCCAATACGATTTAAAGCGTCCGCCATTTTTCCGGTGCGACTATTTTTTGAAGCAGCAACATATTTCCGGAAATGCGAAACTGCCGATTCATACTCTTCAATTTTAAAATAAGAGTACGCCAGATTGTATTCAGCATTTTTATATTCACCTAAAGAACTTGCTCCCGAAGTTTGAATAAATCGAGAGTAAGTTGAAATGGCATTATTGTAATCACCAACCCGATACAATGCTTCTGCTTTCCAGAAAAGTGTCCGGGCTTTTAGCTCTTTGTCTTGTCCACCACTTTCCAACGAAGTATCAAAGAGATCGATGGATTGATTATACGCAAGATTATTAAACAACTCTAAACCACGAAAAAATGTAACACGCTGATACGCCTTCAACATTGCTGGCGTTTTCACCTTTATTTTTTCCATCGAACTTATTGCATCTTTATAGTTTCTGGTAACCATATAAACTTCAGTCAAAATCCGATATGCCTCAGCATTTCTGTCTGAATTTGGATAAAGACTAATGTAATTATCGAATGCCTTTATGGTTTCGTTGAATGGAGAAAAAGAAAGCTCGTAAGTTAGTTTGGCATAATTAAACAAGGCATCCTCTTTTATTTTTTCGTTGAAATCGAATTCGAAAGCAGCATTGTAAGCCAATTTTGCTTTCTCCTTTTCGTCCATTTTTATGTAACAATCTGCTAAATGATAGTAAGCATTTTGAGCCATTTCATCTTTGCCTTTTGTCGCATTCACTAATAATGGAGATGATTTCTCATATTCTCCAACGCTGTAATAGCAAAACCCAAGAATATAATTCTCTTCGCGGGTTTTAGAACCAGATTCTTTAAAATAGGTTTCTAAAAATGGAATTGCATTTTTATATTCACCCAAATGAAAATAGGAATCGCCAACTAATTTCGAAAGCTCAGTTTTATGTTCCTTTTCTACCTCATCGATAATTGGAGTGGTGTAATTTACCACTTCGCTGTATTTTTCTTGTTTGTAGTAAATGTGGCTAACATAGAGTGGAATTACCCTGGAATAAGAAGGGTCGTTATTTAATTTCGTAAAACCATCTAACGCCGCCTGATAATTATCTTGCAAATACATAATGTGTGCCCAATAATAGGTTGCCGGTTTGCTGTACAAATTATTCGCATCTTTTATTGCATAAAATTCTTTGCTTGCCTTTTCCAGGTTTTCGGTCATTAAATAAGAATAACCCAATTGGTATTTCAATTTAATTTGGTCGCTTTCCGACAAATCTTTTCTGTCAACTTCCGCGAAAGTGCGCAATGCAAGTGTGTATTGTTTCCTTTCAAACTGGTAATCGCCATAATTAAATCTGGCACTATTTATATATGGACTTTCGGCGTAATTATTTACAAAATTTTTAATGAGTTTGTTCCCCGAGCTGTAACCTGCTTTTAATGCTGAAACCGATCTGTAATATTCAGCTTCGGAATAAAGTTCAGACTGTTTATCCACTTCTCTTTGAATTTTCTCAAATTCTATAAACGATGCAATATACTTTCCACTATTAAAAAGTTCCTTTGCAACAACAATCTCTTTCTGAACATTTTCGAAATACTCTGTTTGCTGAGCATTTACCTGAAATTGAATCAGAAAAAACAGGGATATTAAATACAAAATATGAATTGTCTTCATGCTTTCTTTTGTTTCATTTATAACGAATTGGTTTTAAATCGTCAAATTCAATACGGTTTAATTTTCTAAAGTAGGCTAATCAGTTTGTCGAACTCGCCAAAACCTCAGGATTTTCTTAACATGAAACTGTTTATTTCTTTCGTTTATTATACCAGTGGTTAAATAAAATAGATTTAATTTGGGGAACATTTCAGTATTATGGTGAACAACAGGGTTATAGAATTAATTGGTGTCGATATTTTTCAGCGCGAAAACCGTATTCTTTCCAATGTTAATTTGGAAGTAAAATCTGGAGAATTTATTTACATTATCGGAAAAGTAGGAACAGGAAAATCGAGCCTTATTAAAACCCTGCATGCAGAAATTCCACTTATTGCAGGAAGTGCTACAATACTGGGGTTTCAGCTATTAAAAATAAAACAAAAAGAGGTGCCGGAACTGCGCAGGAAACTGGGTGTTGTTTTTCAGGATTTCAGATTATTAACCGACCGAAATGTTTACGAAAACCTAGCCTTTGTATTAAAAGCAACTGGCTGGAAAGACAAAAAAAAGATAAAAGAAAGGATTGTTGAAGTACTCGAAAGTGTTGGGGCTTTAGATAAATTGGAAAAGATGCCACACGAATTAAGTGGTGGAGAACAACAACGCGTGGTAATCGGCCGCGCCATTCTGAATAATCCTGAAATAATTCTTGCCGACGAACCAACCGGAAATCTCGACCCGGAAACTTCTGAAGAGATATTGGATCTATTTATTCATTTAAACAAAGAGGGGAAAACGGTACTAATGGTTACCCACGATTACGCTTCGATAGCAAAAAAACCAACTCGTACAATAATATGCGCCGATGGAAAAATTGAGGATTCGGCAACTAATAAAACAAGGATTGATTTTGAGGATTTGTTGGAGTTGAATGATTAGGCTTCAATCATTCTTTCCATCAATTTAGGTGTCAAAATCCATTTATAAATTTCCATTACTAAAATACGATACACCTAAAAATCTTTCTGTCATTCCGAAGAAGGCACGACTGAGAAATCTTCCGAGATGAAGAGATTTCTCTCCTTCGTTCCTCGGATTCGAAATGACAGAAAAAATTTGAAGTTAGAATTTAATCCAAAAACCTCGAATATATTTCTACCAAAATCTTTTCTTCATTTTCCCAAGTCAATTCTTTTGCCGCAATTTTCAAATTCTCCTGCCATGTTTCTCTTTTTTCAATATTGAAAAGAGAATCTTTTATTTTCTCTGCCAATTTTTCGGGTTCCAACGAGTTTGTAATTTCACCAATTTTATATTGATTTACAATTGCAACCATTTCCGGCAAATTGGTAACCAGTACCGGAACCTGTACCTGAATATAATCGAACAATTTATTGGTAAGAGCAAAGCGATAATTCAGCCCCAAATCTTCTTCAATAGAAAGTCCAAGGTCTGCTTTTAATGTAAGTTCAGATAATTCTTCCAACGGCAAACGACCTGTAAATTCAACTTTGTTTTTAAGGTTTTGTTTTTCAACCAGTTTCTCTAACTCTGGTTTTATATCTCCATCGCCAGCAATAACAAGTTTGGCGTTGTCGATAAATTTCATCGATAATATTGCTTGTTCCAAACCACGCCCAATATTTACTGCTCCCTGATAAAGAATAATTTTACCAGAATTCGTATTCTTATTTTTTATAATGAGATTATTTGATGCCCTTGGAATATTACGCACAACCTTAAAAGGTGTACCGTATTTTTTTTCGTAAACATCGGCAATTGATCCACAAACCGTGTAAGCATGTTTAATTCCAGGAACCATTTTACTTTCCAGCCACTCCCAAATACGTTGTACTTTTGGTCGGTTTATTAATTCCGGTACTTCGGTAAAATATTCGTGACTGTCGTAAACCAAGGGTTTATTTCTAATTTTTGATGCTAGAAAATTTGCAGTTAACGAATCAAGATCGTTTGCTAACAAAACATCAGACTTTGCAAAGAGTAGAAATAAAAACAGTCTTAAATTATATTCAGCATAAAAAAACATGCTTTTTTTGAAAAACAAATTGAATCGTTTGGTTTGGTATTCACGCTTATTTAGCGATGGACTCGAAGGTAGTTTTCTACCCACCAATAAAACATTAAACCCCAAATTAGTTAACGAAGTACAAACTTTATGCACCCGGTTATCCGAAACCAAATCGTTTGTTACCGAGACGATGATTTTGTTTGTGTATATTTTGCTCAATAGTAATGTCTTATTTATACAGTAACTTATAAAACTTTAAAATTGAAAAAATATTTCGAACAATAATAAATGGGCGTATAAAATATTCAAAATTAAAAAGCAACACCAATTGAAAATGCCGATCTTAAACCAGGAATAATAACATTTGAAGCTTTCGCTTTAACGTAATCGCTTCCTTTTTCATACGTCATATTATCACCTATTAGCGGAGTATCCGGGGGAATAATATCTACAACGAAGTCATAAGCATCGTCCATATTAACATTACCATCTAAATCGGTGTAAGTAAATTCTGCATTTGCCGATTTCACTTCAAATCCAATAAGCGACCATTCTATAGAAACAACATCTCCAATTAAAAACTGAAAGCCCAATTGAAAGCCTCCTCCAATTCCAGAAAATTTTCCATCCAAATCTGCCAGATATCTTTCATTGTCATCGTCAATAAATTCACCCGTAATATTCGCACCAAAACTTTCATACTTTAAGTATGGTTCGATAAAAAAACCAATTGGCGCATTTTTTTTAGAAAAATTAAATCGATAACCAGGCATTAATAACAACCCGTCAAGTTTCCCATCCAAATAATTAATATCATCTTCTTCCGGTATATATTTAAGTGGATCCATTCCGGTAGGTAAACCGAGATTGAAAGTTATAGAGCCGTTTTCATTTATCACTCTTTCATAACCTAGCGTTCCTTTCCCAAAAACAAAACTAGTTGGAAAAACTTTAATAATATTTTTTTTGTCGGTTTGTGCAAAACCAATCGAAACTGTTAGCACAAATAAAAAGGCAAGAGATAATTTTTTTTTCATGGAATAAGTTTTTAATTTGAAATACTAGTTAGCCACAAATAATTCTTGTTTCAATTATGTATTGTGAAACAGTTACTATCTTTTATTGTTTTGGTTCAGTAAATTTAATAAATTTAAAGTTCAATAACCAAATAATAAAACGCTCCATTATCTTTGCACAAAAACACGAATTATGATCCGTTTCTTCGAGAACTATGATTTGCAGCCACATAATACTTTTGGGGTTGATGTAAAAGCTAAATATTTTTTTGAATTTACCGAGTCGGAAGATTTGGATGTTTTCTTACAGTCGAATCAGACTTGGGAAAAAGAGAAAATTCTTCTACTTGGCGAAGGGAGCAACATATTGTTTCGAAGCGATTTTGACGGATTAATTATTCATCCAAATATCCCAGGTTCGCAAATTGTTAACGAAGACAGGCAAAATGTTTGGCTTGAAGTTGGCTCTGGCGAAAACTGGGATGAATTTGTACGATATTGTGTCGACTGCGAATTTGGGGGTGTAGAAAACCTTGCTTTTATTCCTGGAACAGTGGGCGCCGCTCCGGTTCAGAATATTGGCGCATATGGTCAAGAAGTACACAATGTTATTGAAAAAGTAAAAGGTTATGATTTAAACAAGCGTCAGCTCGTTGAATATTCAAATGAAGAGTGTCAGTTTTCTTATCGGAACAGTATTTTCAAAAGTCGGTTAAAAAACCAGTTTGTAATTTTATCGGTTGTTTTTCGTTTAGATAAATTTCCCGAATTTGAATTGGGTTATAAAAAACTAGAAGAAAAAGTAAATGAACACGGCGAAGTTAATCTTCAGAATATTAAACAAGCAGTAATTGATATTCGTTCTGAAAAATTGCCAGATGTAAATGTGATTGGTAGTGCAGGTAGTTTTTTTAAAAATCCGATTGTTGATATTGAGGCTGCAAAAAAAATAGAAGGTGTGTTTAAAGAGATGCCTGCGTTTCCTGCGAGTGAAGGAAAAGTAAAATTGGCTGCGGGTTGGTTAATCGACAAAGCAGGCTGGAAAGGCTACCGCGAAGGTGATTTAGGAGTTCACGAAAAGCAAGCGCTGGTTATTGTAAATTACGGAAATGCAACTGGCACCGACATTTATAATCTTTCAGAAAAAATAAAACAATCGGTTTTTGAGAAGTTTGGAGTTGAGTTGGAGCGTGAAGTTAACTGCGTTTAGGAGGAAATGGGCGATTGAGTAAATGAGTAATTGAGGTTCAACGACAGAGACTGTAAACTGTGACTGAAAACTACTAATACTTCTTCATACGATCCATATCGCGAGTGGCATCTTTTAACTTTAACGTTTCGCGTTTATCGTAGGTTTTTTTACCACGCGCCAATGCAATTTCTAATTTTGCTAAACCATTGCTATTCACAAAAAGTTTGGTGCAAATTATTGTCAGCCCCGATTCTTTCACTTTTTTATCCAACTTCAAAAGTTCTTTTCTATTGAGTAAAAGTTTACGGTCGCGTTTGGCAATATGGTTGTTGCAGGTTCCCATTTCATATTCCGAAATGTGCAAGCTTTTAACATACAAAGCACCGTTTATAAACTGGCAATAGGAATCTGTTAAATTTGCTTTGCCGCCCCGGATAGACTTAATTTCGGTACCAACCAACATAATACCCGCCACAAAACGCTCAATTAATTCGTATTCAAAAGTTGCCTTTTTATTTCTTATGCTAATATTTTTCTGCAGTACTGCCATTTTTTTGTATGATTAGACCGTTAGCTTTAATACTACGATCTTAGATAAAACAATTTCGCACCTATTTTCAAAAACTTCAATTTAATATTTTTTGTCTCTGTTCTCATTTATTACCATCTAAAAATTCAATTTAGTAATATGCAGACAATAGTTTCGAAAGAGTAATGCTTAAAAAACTAAATACAAAAAAATTAACAACAATAGTCAATAAAATATAGCTCGATTGTTTATTATCCGGAAAAACCAATAGTTCTTTTGCTCCAATCCAAAAGATATAAAAGCAATAAAATCCTAAAACATCAATTACATAAAGAAATGGTAACAAACCGGTTAGAGCAGAAACTAAAAAAAAAGGTGTTAAAGAATAAATTACCAAATTCCTGGCTACTTCTATATTTTTTGTAGCTCCAAAAGTTTTCATTAATTCGGTTGTAAAAAACGTTGCCAAAAAGTATTGTAGCAAAAACAGAACAATAACTCTTGCCGATTTTAATAATGCAAAGCCCACATAAAAATGAGTACTTCGAAAAAATTCGCCTAGAAATACAGCCACTGTTACAACAAATAAGAGCGGTATAAAAAATTGCGAAAGCAACTTTCCATGACTATCCAAAACTTCCTTTTTCGAAATCCAAAACGACTTCGGATTCACCAGAAGTTCTTTACTATTATTTATAATATTTGAAAACGAAAATTCCATTCGGTATATAATTTGGCGCAAAAATACATTTTAATTCAAATTTCGGAAAGAATTATTCCATTTACAATTTTTGTTTTTTCTCACTCAATAAATTTTGCAAGGCAAACATTTCGTCACGCAAACGGGCTGCCTCAATAAAATCAAGTTCTTTGGCCGACGCTTTCATCTGCTTTTTAGTATTCTCAATTGCTTTTTCAAAGCCATCAATACTCATATATTTCACCACCGGATCGGCAGCAATGTCAGGTTGTCCCATGCCTCCGGTATATTCTGTTTGCTTATTGCTACGGTATTGGTAACCAATAATTTCGCGGGTTGGTTTTACAATTTGGGTTGGAGTAATGTTGTTTTCAATGTTATATTTTAATTGCTTCTCTCTGCGGTAATTTGTTGAATCGATGGTTTTCTGCATCGACTTGGTAATTTTATCAGCATACATTATTACCCGTCCGTTAATATTTCTTGCCGCCCGCCCAGAGGTTTGTGTCAACGAACGCTCGGAGCGTAAAAAGCCCTCTTTGTCGGCATCTAAAATTGCCACCAACGAAACTTCGGGTAAATCTAATCCTTCGCGTAAAAGGTTGATTCCTACCAAAACATCAAATTCTCCTTTTCGGAGTTGCTCCAAAATTTCCACACGTTCCATTGTATCTACATCGGAGTGAATATATCGGGTTTTTACACCCATATTTACCAAATATTTCGATAGCTCCTCTGCCATTCGTTTGGTTAATGTGGTAACTAAAACACGTTCATTTTTTTCAATCCGAAGGTGGATCTCATGTAATAAATCATCAATCTGGTTTGTACTTGGACGAACGTCAATCATTGGATCTAACAATCCGGTTGGCCGTATAATCTGTTCAACAACCACACCCTCGCATTTCTCCAATTCGTAATCGGCCGGCGTTGCACTCACATAAACCACTTGTTCTGTAAGGCTTTCAAATTCCTCGAATTTTAGTGGACGATTATCAATGGCCGACGGCAAACGAAAACCATAATCAACCAAATTCCTTTTTCGCGAATTATCTCCTCCGTACATTGCTCTAACCTGAGAAATGGTTACGTGGCTTTCATCGATTACTGTTAAAAAATCATCTGGAAAATAATCAAGCAAACAAAATGGGCGAGTTCCCGGTTTACGCCCATCAAAATATCTCGAGTAATTTTCAATGCCCGGACAGTAGCCCAATTCGCGCATCATTTCCATGTCGTACTCTACCCTCTCCTGAATACGTTTGGCCTCCAAAGGTTTTCCTATTTCCTTGAAAAATTCTATGTGTGCAACTAAATCATCCTGAATCTGATGAATCGATGATTTCATTCGATCTTTAGTGGTTACAAAAATACTTGCCGGATAAATAACCGTCTCATCCATTGTATTCAATGTTTGCCCCGAAATGGGATCAAACGCCGAAATCTCTTCAATTTCTTCTCCCCAAAAAACAATACGAATTCCCTCATCGGCATAAGCAGGATAAATATCAACGGTATCGCCTTTCACCCTAAAATTACCTCGTTCAAATTCAACTTCGCTTCTGGAATACAAGGCATCTACCAATTTCCGAAGCATAGCATTTCTCGAAACCGTTTCGCCTACTTTTATAATTGAAATATTTTCATGAAAATCTGCAGGATTTCCAATACCATACAGACAAGAAACGGAGGAAACAACGATAATATCTCTTCGCCCGGAAAGTAAAGCAGAAGTTGTACTCAACCTTAATTTTTCAATATCTTTATTTATAGAAAGATCTTTTTCGATATACGTGCCAGTGGTTGGCAAATATGCTTCTGGTTGATAATAATCGTAATACGAAACAAAATATTCTACTGCATTATTGGGGAAAAACTGCTTCATTTCGCTGTACAATTGCGCAGCCAATGTTTTATTGTGGCTCAGTAACAAAGTTGGCCGCTCCACCTGTTGAATAACATTAGCCATTGTAAAAGTTTTACCCGACCCTGTTACACCCAATAAAGTTTGAAAGCGTTCTCCATCTTCCAGACCTTTTACCAATTGTTTGATTGCTTCCGGCTGATCTCCGGTAGGTTTGTAATCCGAAACAATTTTAAACTTCATAAAACTTTTTACTTTTTTAAAGCTCATAATCAGATAGCTCCACTACTGCCTGATTAATAAATAAGCAATTTGTACCAAAAAAATCAGCACTATTCCAAGCTCATTTTGACAATTTCATCAACAAAAATCATAATTTTGTTGTCTCAATTAGTAGGATGCAAATTTAATTTATAAATTTTAAGATAATGAAGAAAGCTCGTCTTTTTATTTCATTGGTATTGGTGTTGATAGTCACAAACTTTGTGCTTGCACAGGAGGTTCAGCAATATTCCACAACGGTTAACAATAAAGGGTTGTATATTGGGGGGCAAGCATCTACCGGTGGGTGGGGAGCCGATGTACGGTATGTCTTTAATAAAACCATTACATTAAAGGGGGGAATTGAAACATTAAATCTAGATTACGAGTTCAATTTTAACGAAAGTGATATTGAATATGACGCAACACTGGATTATACTACCGGTGGCTTTTTTCTGATGGCAGATTTTAACTATACCAAAAATCTTTATATTTCGGTTGGTGCTTCACTAAATTCATTAAATCCTAGAATACAAGGGAAAGCTGTTAGCGATTTAAAATATGGCGACATTATAATTCCCGCATCCGAAGTAGGTGATTTTATTTTTGATTTAACACCAAGTATGGAAATTTCTCCGTACGCCGGGGTTGGATTTAGAGGATTTTTTGGTACAAAAGAAAGGGTCTGCATTTTTATTGAAACAGGATTTTATTATTTGGGTGCACCCAATGTAGAAATTGAAGCAACCGGGTTACTTACTCCAACTGCAGATCCGGCACATGGACAAAAGGAAGTTTTCGAGAATCAATTTAGCCAATATAAATTCTATCCGGTTATTAAATTAAATTTGGCTGTTAAACTGTTTTAAAATAAAAAATAATGAGACATACATTTAATTCAAATCGCTTCAAATCTATCGTTTGGGTGCTTATAATTATATTATTATCAGGTTGTGGTGAATATTTTGAAGATCCACTAAAAGATAAAGAGACCGGTGAAGACCTTAATCTTTTGATTATTGATTTTAATTTTTTCAAAACAAGTATGACCTATAAATTATTAGATGCTTCGGATGGGTCTCAAATTACCCAACAGGCACAAATTAGTTTTACTGGTCAAAATAAAAGTGATATCGTAACTTTTGCCGGAGAGAAAAAGGAAAATTTCCAAACCTCCGTTGGGCAGTTGGAGTTAACCATCGATCCTAATGTTTCAATTTCTGCAAGTACTCCCTTTGAATTTGCCGTAAATGTAAATATCGAAGGATATAATACGCTTGCGAAAGGTATTCAAATTCAAACTGAAGGGAAAAAGACATTTGAATTGTATTTGTCAAAAATTAAGGATGAAGTTGAAACTGATATTATTGGAGAGATCGATTTTTTTGGTGGAAGTAAAAGTGCAATTTTGTCCAATAACTCAGCGTTAAAATCAACCCGTGCAGAAGTACAACCTTACACAATACGTTTTTCCGTGTCAGTAGCCGATTTGTTAGAATTTGAAGATGCAAATGGTAGGCTATTTTCTACAGAAGATGAAATTATAGAAGCTTACAATAATTCCAAAATTGAAGGTATTCCTTTTATTATTTTCAAAGTTATCAATTCATTCGATTTCCAACAGGGTATTGATGTCATCAATATTGACGGTGTTAAAAGAAATGTACTATTTCAAATTTTGGAGTCTGGAAATGTAAATCGGATTTTAATTTTAGGTAAAGAAGTTACTAAAATGAATAATGGGGAAATTCGTATTAGAAGTAATTATGTTGGTGATGAACCTCCAGCTCTTTTTGGTTTTGTAGAATTTGAAAATAGCTGTTGGAATGTTTTAGGTGACGACATTATTCATGATGAACTCAAACAAAGTTATACATTAGCAAAAGTTATAGAGGATACGGTTTGTGAAACCGGGGGATCCATTTCTTTTAGTTCCAATATGAAATCCAGTTTTTCCATAGATGCAGATTTATACGACTTAAATGATAAATTTATTACATCAATGAGTTTTAAAGGAGATTTCCCGGAAACGTTTATACTGGAAAATATCCCACAAATGCCTTTGAAGATGGTGTTTCGAAATAATAATCCGGCTTTTGCTCCAATTGCTCCAATAGAAGCTAATGATTTGTGTAATGGAAATCATGAAATTGAGGTGAGAACTAATGACGAATACGTCGAATATCAGATTGTGTTAAAAGCATTGTGTGCTGACAATCCAACCATTGCAATTGCGCCAACTTACAGCGCCGAAATTAAACTTAAAAACAGCGATAATCCATGGCAAGGAATTACTATGTCGGGGGGAATTGTAAATGTGTTGGGGAAAATAAACCAGGAATATCAGCTTCGGTTATTGTGGGAAGACCAGTGGGAATATTCTACCTACTTTACTGAATTCGATAATGAGGGTAATTACCTTGGCAAACCAGAAGCTGGAGCAAAAATAAAATCGGAATTTCTTGAAGACGGAAGAATTCGAATAAACATTGAGAATATTTTTAGCCAAAGTATTTGTAACGATCTAGGTTGGTAGTTTTACCGTTGCAGGGTAAAATACACTGGAAAATGATCGCTCATTCCACCGTAATAATTCGAGCCTCCATAAGTACGGCTGGGTGAAGCTTGTCCTTCCCCATTTTTATACTCCATCCAATTTTTTCGGAATACCTTACCTTTTCTATCAATACATCGAAATCCGTTTTCATCTAATAAACTTTGCGAAACCACAATATTATCTAACATATTCCAATTGCCTTGATAATTGTACGAACCACTCCCATTTTCGTGATCCGGATACATTAAATTTACAAAACCGGTATTTCTAATTTCGGGCTTTTTAGCCATTAACGTTTTTGCCAAACTATTGTTTGAAGGCTCGTCGTTCATGTCGCCCAAAACAACAATATTTGCAGAAAATTCTACTCTTACTATTGAATCGATTTTACTTTTTAATATCGTTGCTACTTCAACCCGTTTAAATTCAGTTTTTTCTGTCCCTCCAATTCGTGAAGGCCAGTGGTTGACAAAAATGTGAAACTCTTCACTGTTAACTGTTTCCCCTTTCACATATAAAATATCGCGGGTTGAGTAATTAGATTTACCTTTAAACTTAACTTTAATCGGCGAGCTTTTTATTACTTTAAATTCATCGGGGCGATAAACC
>JABMPI010000708.1 GCA_013203755.1 Bacteroidota bacterium | reverse complement strand
TTTTATAAATGAACGCGTATTTCCTTTTTTTGAAAAAGTTAATGAAATATGGCATGCCGGGGATTTGGGTAACATTGAGTCACCAGATAAATTGGCAGCCTTTAAACCATTAAAAGCGGTTTATGGGAATATTGACGGGCACGATGTGCGGGCAGCACACCCGTTGCATCAACGTTTTAAATGCGAGGAAGTTGATGTTTGGATAACCCACTTCGGTGGTTATCCTGGCTGGTACGAACGTTACGTAAAACCTGATATACAATATATTTAAGATTTCGATTAGTATTAATGGTATATTTAAGGCATTAAAATTTTAAAAACCAATAATCATGAAAAAATTACTAGTTATTCTTTTTGTATTAGGAATATCAACTCAGCTTTTTGCAAATATCTCTGCAAAACAAGTTGTCGGCAAATGGAAATATGCAATTGAAATCGACCAGGGTGCCATGACCGGAGTACTTAAATTTGTTGAGAAAGAGGGTAAACTTACCGGTGAAGTTACAACAGAAGATGGTAGCATGTTCACAATGACCAAAGTAGAACTAAAAGAAGGAAACACGCTTTATTTTGAGGTGAAACCAGAATACGAAGTAATAAAAGTTACACTCAAAATTGAAGGAAAAAAATTCAAAGGAAACGGCTCAACCTACGAAGGCGAATTTCCAATTACAGGTGAGAAAACTGAATAGTTGCAAGTATTAATTGCAACTATCTTTTAAAATCTTCAGCACTTTGGGGATATCAGCGACAATAGAACCCGCTGAAATAGTAGCTCCCGAAAGTGCTGAAATTTCTTTTTTATAACGTAACTCGCCAGAAGCGTAATTTTCAAATTGCGACAACCACTTTTTAGAAGCTATTTCACCTCCATGCTCCGAACGATATTTCAAAACCCTAATCTTTTCAATAGTAAAATCCAAATTCACTGCCACCAAATAATCAAACATCTCGTACCTGCCTTGCGCTTGAGTAAAAACAGCATAGAAATCTTCTCCATTAGTTCTGCTAATCCGATATATCTCAACCGGGTTAGTTTTTACGTTAGAAGCAGCTGTTTCTATCTTTCCAACCAACGAAATGTCTTTCTCCTTCAAAGCAATTTTCACCATTTTCAAAGCTAACATTTCAGGATAAAAATCGTCAGCAGAACTTTGAAACGAGCCAGTTAATAAAAGGAATACTATTGAAAAAATTAAAATTTTCATAAATAAATATAATTAGAACCAGATACCAATACCCATATTAAACTGCCCCGAATTACTATCCAGCGCATTGCTAAAGAATTGGTAATCGGCTTTTAAAACAGCACCTGAACTTAACCACCAACCTGCTCCAACAGTAACATCGGTACGGTCGAAAGCACCATTAACAGCCAAGCCACCTTCAGTTTTTGCATGTGTATTGTACATTTCGTAACGTACAAACGGAACAAATTTTTGTTCTGTTTTAGCAGCATGCAATAGATTGTAACTTGCTTCGGCATACCAGCCAAATAATTGGCTACCCAAATCTTTTCCTGTAAAATCGTTGTACTGATCGGTATTTTTAATATTTACAACATTTAATTGCCCCCGAGCTTCAAAACCGCCAGATACATAACGAGCATCAAAACCAATCATTGAAATTCCAACAGCCGAAGAATCGGCAACATTAATTGCCGCAGTATCGTCTTTATCAAGACCATTGTACATCGACGATTGTGATTTTCCGTTGTAGGTACTAAATCCCAATTTCAAACCTGAAATTCCATAATAATCGATTTTTGTAGCTAAAGTTGGAGAACTTATAAACGATTTAGCTCCTTTTTGGCGTCCTTTTCTCAAACCATCACTTCCGCGCAAAACACCGCCATTGTTGTAACCATTAAAACCATTCATTACATACAACTGATATTTTACCGCTGCATTGTCGATTCTTCCAGAAAAACCAGCGCCAACTTCACGCCAGGTTGTTGGAACAACTTTACTATCCAAATTCGGACGCTCTACACCATTAAAAGTTGGAGGCTCGTGGTATTCATTTGTAATTCCCATTGGAACCAACATCAATCCTCCACGAAAATCTAGCCAAGGCAAAATTTTATAATTCATAAAAGCTTGCTCAACATAAACTTCCGATACATGTTCCAATTCAATTTCAGTTACAAAATTGGTACGTTCGTTAAAACGGTAACCAAACAACAAAACCATGCGGTGCACATCTAATATACCGTTACTCATTTGCCCTTCTTTAACGGGCTGGTTGAAATCGATTTGTGCGTATCCGCCAATCTGGACTTTCGATTCTGTATTGCCAGATACTTTATCTGCAGTATTCTGCGACGCATCTTGAGCGTTCGCAAAACCTACATTTGCTAAAATAAAAAGAATAAAAAATAATTTTTTCATAGTACTTCAAAACTTTGTGGTTATTAATCAGGCGCAAAATTAACAATTACTATTTTAATTTGTTCTAAATAAAAACAACTAACAATCTATTCTAAATAATTTTATGCGTTTCGTACTGCATAACAACACCTTGAAAGACACATACCATCACTATTTATATAATTTTTTGCAAAATTAATTTGTATTGATAATTTTGGTTTCTTTATACAATTATTGTGAAAGATTTTAATAAAAAATATAGCTTCCTTGAAAAGGAACTTCAAGATGAAATTCTATCAATTGGAGTTAAAAAAACTTTCGAACAGAGTGAGGTTCTTATTCGCGAAGGTCAGTTTATAGCTAGTTTCCCATTAGTTTTAAAAGGATTAGTACGAATTTCGCGAACCAACGACCAAGGCAACGAATTGCTTTTGTATTACTTAAAAGAGGATGAAGTTTGCGCCATGTCTTTAACCTGCTGCATGGCGCAACAAACCAGTAATGTGCATGCAGTTGCAGAGGAGCAAACCGAAGTAGTTTTAATTCCGGTTGAAATGCTTGACAATTGGGTTAGTAAATATCCGAGCTGGAAACAATTTGTTATGCAAACTTTTCAAAGCCGTTTTCGTGAATTAATCGACACGATTGATTCTATTGCGTTTATGAAATTAGATGAACGGCTAATAAAACATTTTGTCGACCGAAACAAAAAATCGGGAGCAACAACATTTTCAGGAACACATCAAGATTTAGCTTTACAACTTAATACTTCACGGGAGGTAATTTCGAGGCTGTTAAAAAAACTTGAAAAAGACGGACGAATTGAACTCTCAAGAAATTTTATCAATTTTTCTAAGCTTTTGTGACTTTTGTTACAGACCAATTTTCTAACACTTAGTTTATTTGCATCAGAAAATACAAAATAGTTCATAGCTATTGTATCATAATTTTTGGGGTTATAAAATCGGTTAGTAGTTGAAGGTTGTAAAGTCGGATTCGTAAAGAGTCCGGCTTTTTTATTTGAAGTAGTACTCATTTATTTTGGATCAGTTTAAATTTCCACGGGAGCCTGTTTTAACATAATAAATAAGAAGTTCAGAACTGAAACTATACCACACAACAAACTCAATTAATCAAATTATATTTTGCCTTATCAGGCGGATTTTACTCTTTGCCTTGACGCAAAGAGTAAACAGAAAAGTCAAGGCTGAATTTTAAAAAGCTTAATTTGGAATCCTCCTACTTTTTAATGTGAGCCTTTATTTTCTATTCCACGTAAACAAAAAACTCGTCAAGTGGAATTAATTCACCAAACGATTCCGTTTCAATATTATTCTTCGCTAAAATTTCCTGAACTTCGTTTTCACTTTCGGGAGTAACAGCAATTAGTAATCCTCCGCTGGTTTGCGGATCGCTCAGAATATTTTTCCACCACTCGTTGGCGAGTTTTATTTTACTTCCATAGCTTTCCCAGTTTCTGATTGTTCCACCGGGTATACAATCCATAGCCAGATATTCGTCGAGCATTTCCAGTTTCGGAACTTTCTCAAAATCAATTTTAGCCGACAAATTACTCCCTTCGCACATTTCGGATAAATGCCCCAACAAGCCAAAACCAGTAACATCGGTTATAGCTTTTACACCCGCCAAATCAGCCAGATTTATACCAATCTTATTTAGTTCACACATTAAATCGGGAGCAATTTCAGCATGTTCATCTTTTAAAACACCTTTTTTCTGCGCCGTTGTTAAAATGCCAACTCCCAGTGGTTTTGTAAGTAAAAGTTTACAGCCAACTCCTGCCGAGTCATTCTTTTTTAGCTTACTTATTTCCACTCTCCCGGTAACAGCCAGACCAAAAATAGGCTCCGGACTGTCAATACTATGGCCTCCGGCCAGGGTAATTCCTGCTTCGGCACAAATACTTCGCCCACCGTCGAGAACTTGCTGTGCAACTTCGGCAGGCAATTTATTAATAGGCCAGCCTAAAATTGCAATTGCCAAAATTGGTGTTCCTCCCATTGCATAAACATCACTAATTGCATTTGCGGCGGCTATTCTCCCAAAAGTAAAAGGATCGTCTACAATGGGCATAAAAAAATCGGTGGTGCTAATAATTGCAGAACCATCGCCCAAATCAAAAAGTGCTGCATCGTCGCGACTATCGTTTCCAACCAAAAGCATTGGATTAATTTGAGGTACTAATTCCGTTTTCAAAATTGTTGTTAAAACTTTCGGTGAAATCTTACACCCACATCCTGCTCCATGACTATACTGCGTTAGTTTAATCCCTCCATTTTCAAATTTCATCGTAATATTTTTTTATTTTTCTGAGTTCTGTTTATGATTTATCGAATCGAGTTTTAATGTGAAAACATTATTCTGATGCTCCCGGTTATTCAAGCCTCGCAAATAATATTTATCGTAATAACTAAGCGATAGATTTGCCACTTCTGCAAAATTATTATCTTGAATACATTGAATTGCAATTTGAGTATTATTCCCTCCAAGCCGTTTTGTAATGTGCTCGATTGACACAATTAACTCATTTTTCGGGCAGTCGGCATATTCATCAACAAGATGTTTTATCCGCTCCTCTTTTGGTATTTCAATAAATAAAAGCGGCTTGTTTTTCATATTTTTATAAAAAATCATCGGAATGTTTACTTGTCCAATCCGGTGACTTTCATCTTCAACCCAAATAGTTTTTGAGTAATCCAACTCTTTCCAATTCCAAAACAAATTATTTTCGAATTGTTCGATCGTAGGTTGTTTATCATTTCCAATTCCACCAAAAGCTGAACCTTTATGATTTGCCAAACCTTCCAAATCAATAATCTGCTCACCCATTTCATTCAAACAATTCAGAATGTGGGTTTTCCCACTTCCGGTGTAACCACCCAAAACGCAAATTTTAGCATCGACAGTAAACAAATTCGAAGCAAATTTCCGAAATGCTTTGTATCCACCTTCAATAACAAAAACATTATTAAAACCGTTATCGGATAGATGTTTGGCAAACGATTTCGATCGCATTCCTCCCCGCCAACAGTGAACAATAACATCGCCATTAACAGCAACTTTTTGCGACTCATAAATAAAATTCTCTAGTTTGGGAAACACATATTTATATCCAACTTCAATCGCTTCCTCTTTCGACTTTTTTTTATAAACCGTTCCCACATGTGCCCGCTCCTCGTTTGTAAACAGTGGAATGTTTATCGCTCCCGGAATATGCCCTTTCTCAAACTCGCCAGGCGAGCGAACATCAATTACCGAAAGCTTTTTTTCGATTTCCAAAAAAGTTGCTACTTCAATTTGCTGAACCATAAATGTATTATCTAATAAATTGCAAAGCTAAGGCGATCATGCATTTCAAGAAGCTATTTAAGAATTTAAATCAGATTTAGTTCAATAAAAAACAAAACTAAAGAATTCTGAAATTTCCGTTAATGTTAATTTCATATTGAAAACTTATGCCACATCCTACCGCCATTTTATAATTTAAATGGTGATATTTGTCACTATTCAGCAACAGACATTATCAACTTTAAAATTTAAACCAAATGTTTAAGATTCAAACGTTAAATAAAATCGACACCGACGGACTTAACCTTTTTCCACTAAGCGATTACGAAATTGCAAGTGAACTTCCTAATCCTGATGCAATTGTTTTACGTAGTTTTAAAATGCACGACATGGAACTTCCTTCGTCGTTAAAAGCAATAGCACGTGCTGGTGCTGGAGTAAACAATATTCCTATTGAAAAATGCACGAACGAAGGAATTGTTGTATTCAATACTCCGGGAGCAAATGCAAATGGAGTTAAAGAATTGGTTTTAGCCGGGCTGCTTATCTCTTCGAGAGATGTTGTTGGTGGCGTAAACTGGGCAAAAAGTTTAGTTGGTAAAGGCGATGAAGTAGGTTCCTTAATTGAAAAAGGGAAAACAAATTTTGCAGGACAGGAAATTAAAGGGAAAACTTTGGCTGTAATTGGTTTGGGAGCTATTGGTGTTTTGGTTGCCAACGCTGCCAGTTCGCTTGGAATGAAAGTAATTGGTTACGACCCGTACATGTCAGTAAAACACGCACTTAAATTGAGTAGAAATGTTACCTGGGCTGAAGGAATTCAACCTCTTTTATCGCAGGCTGACTACGTAACTATAAATGTTCCGCTAACGCCAGACACTAAAAACTACATCAACAAAGAAAAATTTGCGATGATGAAAGACGGGGTAAAAATCCTCAATTTCGCTCGTGGTGGATTGGTTGATAATGCCGATTTAAAAGTTGCAATTGAAGCTGGCAAAGTTTCAAATTATGTAACCGATTTCCCTAATGAGGAGTGTTTAAAAATGGACAAGGTAATTTCTATTCCTCACCTTGGTGCTTCTACAAAAGAGTCGGAAACCAATTGCGCAATCATGGCAGTTAATCAGGTGAAAGAATATTTGGAAAGTGGTAACATTATAAATTCAGTAAATTTTCCTGCGGCAGAAATGGAACGCAATGGAGGTTCAAGAATATTAATTGCGAACAAAAATGTTCCTAATATGGTTGGCCAGATTTCTACTGTTTTAGCAGCAGCAGGGCTAAACATAGAAAATATGTTGAATAAAAAACGAGATGATATTGCCTACAATATTATTGATGTTGATTCGGATACGATTGCAGACTCTGTTAACGAAAAACTAATGGCCATCGATGGTATCTTTATGGTAAGATTAATACAAGGATAAATCATACAAAGGAGTCTTCCGGGATTCCTCTTTTTTATTAATTTTGAGCCATCCAATCTTACCAAAAATATTGAACTAAAAAATACATAAATGAGTAAAAGTATTGAAACCAAAGCAGCTGACAACATTCGTATTCTTGCTGCATCGATGGTAGAAAAAGCCAAGTCTGGACACCCGGGAGGTGCAATGGGCGGTGCTGATTTCACAAACATTTTATATTCAGAATTTCTAAATTACGATCCGTCTGATATGGGCTGGATTAATCGCGACAGGTTTTTCCTTGACCCGGGACACATGTCTCCAATGTTATATGCTGTGCTCTCTTTAGCCGGAAAATATAGTATGGAAGATATTGCCAATTTCCGTCAGTGGGGAAGCGTAACTCCAGGTCACCCTGAAGTGGATATTAACCGTGGTGTGGAAAATACCTCCGGTCCTTTAGGACAAGGTCATACTATGGCCGTTGGTGCTGCAATTGCAGAACGTTTTTTAGTTGAACGTTTTGGTGAATGGATGGCGCATAAAACCTACACATTCATTTCTGACGGCGGTGTTCAGGAAGAAATTTCACAGGGCGCTGGACGTATTGCAGGTTTTCTTGGACTAAGTAATCTGATAATGTTTTACGATTCGAATGACATTCAGCTTTCAACAAACACTGATCAGGTAACAAAAGAAGATACTGCAAAAAAATATGAAGCATGGGGATGG
The DNA here is from genome assembly GCA_013203755.1 of Bacteroidota bacterium. GTDB lineage: Bacteria > Bacteroidota > Bacteroidia > Bacteroidales > Prolixibacteraceae > Draconibacterium. The sequence goes on along the minus strand of JABMPI010000708.1, from coordinate 1,733 downwards.
AACGTTGTAACCATTGAAGGTAACAATGCCGACCAAATTAGAGAAGCTTTACAAAACGCACAAAGCGAAGCTGAAAAACCAACCCTTATAATTGGTAAAACAATTATGGGATTAGGTGCAGTTACCGAAGCGGGAGAAAGTTACGAGCGCAAATGCGAAACACATGGAATGCCATTGACAGCAGCAGGTGCTTCGTACGCTAAAACAATTACCAACTTAGGTGGCGACGCAGAGAATCCATTCCAGATTTTTACTGATGCAAAAGATTTATATGCAAAACGTGAAGCTGAATTAATTAAAGCGGCGGCGGCTAAAAAAGCGGAACAAGCCAAATGGGAAGCTGCAAATCCGGAATTGGCAGAAAAACTAAATAAATTCTTCTCCAAAGAAGCTCCTGAATTTGATTTCTCGGCAATTGCACAAAAAGACAACAACGCAACTCGTGGTGCTTCGGCAACTGTACTTGCTGCTTTTGCCAACAACGTTGAAAACATGATTGTTTCTTCTGCCGACCTTTCGAACTCAGATAAAACAGACGGTTTTTTAAATAAAACTACTGCATTCAAAAAAGGTGATTATAGTGGTTCATTTTTGCAAGCCGGTGTTTGCGAATTAACTATGGCTTGTTTGATGAATGGAATGGCATTGCACGGCGGAATTATTCCGGTTTGCGCAACTTTCTTTGTATTTTCAGATTACATGAAACCTGCTGTTCGTTTGGCTGCATTAATGGGACTTCCTGTAAAATATGTCTGGACACACGATGCATTCCGTGTGGGAGAAGATGGTCCAACTCACCAACCGGTTGAGCAAGAAGCTCAAATCCGATTGATGGAGAAACTCAAAAATCACAAAGGACAAAACAGTACTTTAGTACTTCGTCCGGCTGATGCAAATGAAACTACAGTAGCTTGGAAAATGGCATTGGAAAATATCTCAACTCCAACAGCATTAATTCTTTCAAGACAAAATATCACCAATCTTCCGGTTGCAGGAAACCGATACGAAGCAGCACTTCAGGCAGAAAAAGGTGCATACATTATTCAGGAATGCGAGGGTACTCCTGATGTTGTATTTTTAGCCAGCGGCTCAGAAGTTGCAACTTTGGTTGAAGGTGCTAAACTATTAACTGAAAAAGAGAATCTGAAAATCCAGATTGTGTCTGTTCCTTCTGAAGGTTTATTTAGAAGTCAGTCGAAAGAATATCAAAACAGCGTTCTTCCTGTTGGAATTCCACGTTTTGGTATGACTGCCGGATTGCCTGTAACACTTGAAGGTTTAGTTGGTGAAAACGGAAAAGTTTGGGGATTGGAATCGTTTGGATACTCTGCTCCTTATACAATTCTGGACGACAAACTTGGTTTCAACAGTGAGAATGTTTACAACCAGGTGAAAGAGATGTTAGCTTAAAATAGCAACAAAATATTTTTATTGAAAGGTGCTTCAGTTTTGGAGCACCTTTTTTTTATGTCTGAATCGCTTAAAATATTGCATGAATGAAAAAAGTGAAAATGCCAAAATAAAAAAAAGGACACTCAATAAATCAACAAATTATTCATCTTAATTTTCCATACTTATACTCAAACCAAATAGCTTTTTAGTTTTTATACTTGTTCTTTTTATCCACACCTTCATTAAAAAACTTTGTAGTAACCGGTTACAACGCAGTTTTTTGCTTTATTGTGAATAAAAATAACTATGCCTAATTTCTCAAAAAGCTATCTGCATTGAGT
>JABMPI010000707.1 GCA_013203755.1 Bacteroidota bacterium | reverse complement strand
ACTTTCTTCTTGCAATTTTTTCCTGAATTGATACGGAAAGGACATGTTTTTATTCTGCAAACACCACTTTTTAGAGTTCGGAACAAACAGAAAACCTATTATTGTTATTCGGATATAGAAAGACAAAAAGCGATTAAAAAATTAAAAGGAAATCCTGAGATTACCCGATTTAAAGGACTGGGAGAAATTTCGCCGGATGAGTTTAAACATTTTATTGGTGCCGATATAAGACTTGATCCGGTGATGATGAAAAAACATGAATCGATTGCTCAAATGCTTGAGTTTTATATGGGGAAAAACACACCAGACAGGCAGAAATTTATTATCGATAATTTGTATGTTGAAAAAGACGATGTAGCTTAATATATTTGTTGATTTTGTAAATCCCACATGTAGGGAATTTGTTGAAATAAAAAGGATGTCAGAAGAAATTTTAAATCAGGAAGAACCACAAGAAGAACCGCTGGAAGAGAGTGTAAAAGATAGTGTAATCTATTTGTCGGGAATGTATAAAGAATGGTTTCTCGATTATGCTTCGTATGTAATTTTGGAGCGTGCAGTGCCGTATATAAACGATGGACTAAAACCTGTGCAGCGCCGGATTATGCATGCCATGCGCGAGATGGATGATGGGCGCTACAATAAGGTGGCAAATATTATCGGGCAAACCATGCAGTACCATCCTCACGGCGATGCATCCATTGGAGATGCTGCGGTTCAACTGGGGCAAAAAGAATTACTAATTGATACACAGGGAAACTGGGGGAATATTTTAACCGGTGATGGTTCTGCAGCTCCCCGATACATTGAAGCCCGGTTATCGAAATTTGCCCTCGAGGTTTTATTCAATCCAAAAACAACCAACTGGAAACTGTCGTACGATGGTCGTAAAAGAGAGCCGGTAACACTACCCGTAAAATTTCCGTTGCTTTTGGCGCAGGGTGTTGAAGGAATTGCAGTGGGGCTGGCTTCCAAATTATTCCCACATAATTTTATTGAATTAATTGATGGTTCCATTGCTTATTTGAAAGGCAATGATTTTGATTTATACCCCGATTTCTCAACCGGAGGAATGGCTGATTTCAGCAAATACAACGACGGTTTAAGGGGCGGCTCAGTAAAAGTTCGTGCCAGAATCGAAAAACGCGACAACAAAACATTGGTTATTAATGAAGTCCCATACGGAAAAACTACTTCATCATTAATAGATTCTATTATAAAAGCCAACGAAAAGGGTAAAATAAAGGTCAAAAAAATTGACGATAATACTGCCGCGCATGTTGAAATTCTGGTTCATTTAGCTTCTGGCGTTTCTTCAGACAAAACCATCGATGCATTGTATGCTTTTACCGATTGCGAAATTTCATTGTCGCCAAACTCGGTAATTATTGAAAACGACAAACCAATTTTTATTGGAGTAAAAGAAATTCTGAGACGTTCAGCCGACAGTACTTTGGCTTTGTTGAAACTTGAACTTGAAATCAGAAAGTCAGAATTAGAGGAATCCTGGCATTTCTCTTCTCTGGAAAAAATATTTATTGAAGAGCGAATTTACAAAGACAAAAAGTTCGAGGATTCTGAAAATATGGATCAGGCAGTGGCTCACATCGATGATAGATTGGAGCCCTGGAAACCAAAATTGAAAAGAGAAGTCACCCGCGAAGATATTTTAAAATTGATGGAAATCAGGATGGCTCGAATCCTGAAATTTAATAAAGATAAAGCAAACGACCACTTGCAATCTATTGAAGATGAAATTGCAAAAGTGGTAAAAAACATAGAAAATATTGTTCCCTACACCATTAAATGGTTCGTTCATTTAAAAACAAAATATGGTAAAGGAAGGGAACGAAAAACCGAGATTAGAAGCTTTGAAAATATTGTAGCGTCGAAAGTGGTGGTGCGAAATGAAAAACTTTACATCGACAGAAAAGAAGGTTTTATTGGAACCGGCTTAAAAAAATGCGAATATATCTGCGACTGTTCTGATATTGACGATATTATTGTTTTTCGCCGCGATGGTTCTTATTTTATAACAAAAGTTTCGGACAAAGCTTTTATTGATAAAAACCCGCTGCACGTAGCTGTTTTTAAAAAGAATGATAAACGTACCATTTACAACGTGGTGTATAAAGATGGTGGGTCAGGCTTTTCGTACATGAAACGTTTTTCTGTAACCGGTGTTACGCGCGAGAAAGAGTACAATCTAACTAAAGAAACAAAAGGATCGAGAATTACTTATTTCTCTGCAAACCCAAATGGTGAAGCCGAGGTTTTAAAAATAATTCTTAAACCAAAACCACGCATCAAAAAGTTGATTTTTGAAGAGGATTTGGGTGAGTTGGCTGTCAAAGGGCGACAGTCTATGGGGAATATTCTCACTAAATACGACATTCAAAAAATTACATTGAAAGAAAAAGGTGTTTCTACTTTAGGCGGGCGTAAAATTTGGTTCGATGAAGATGTGTTGCGATTAAATGCCGATTCGCGTGGAAAATTTTTGGGCGAGTTTTCAGGCGAAGATAAAATACTGGTATTGTATAAAAAAGGAGAGTATCAGTTGTATAATTACGATTTAAGCAACCACTTTGGGCAAGATATTCTCACCATCGAAAAATTCGATAAAAGGAAAGTTTTATCTGCTGTTTATTACGATGCCGAGCAGCAATTTTATTACGTAAAACGTTTTGAAATTGAAGAAGTGGAAGGTAAGTTATTAGGATTTATTGGTGAGAACCCGGATAATAAGCTTGTGAAAGT
>JABMPI010000706.1 GCA_013203755.1 Bacteroidota bacterium | reverse complement strand
TATTGCACTTGGCTTGAAACAACTTACTCCTCACCCATGGGATAACCTGGATGCAGAATTGAAAGTTGGTGATAAAGTAAAAGGTAAAGTTGTTGTTATTGCCGATTACGGTGCATTTGTTGAAATTGCAACTGGTGTTGAAGGATTAATTCACGTTTCAGAAATGTCGTGGAGCCAGCACTTACGCAGCGCACAAGACTTCTTAAAAGTTGGCGACGAGATCGAAGCTTCTATTCTTACTTTAGACCGCGACGAACGCAAAATGTCTTTGGGTATCAAACAATTAAAAACTGACCCATGGGAAAATATCGATACTGACTTCGGTATGAATACCAAACACAGCGCAACAGTACGTAACTTTACAAACTTTGGTGTATTTGTAGAAATTGCTGAAGGAGTTGACGGTCTAATTCATATCTCGGATTTAAGCTGGACGAAAAAAATCAAACATCCATCAGAATTTACTGCAATTGCAGAGAAAATTGAAGTTGTTGTTCTTGACATCGACAAAGACAACCGTCGTTTAAGTTTAGGACACAAACAACTGGAAGAAAATCCATGGGATGTATTCGAAACTATTTTCACATCAGATTCAATTCACGAAGGAACTGTGGTTGAGTTGATGGACAAAGGTGCTGTTATTGCACTTCCATACGGTGTTGAAGGTTTTGCTACTCCACGTCACTTGGCAAAAGAGGATGGAACATCTGTAAAACAAGACGAGAAACTCGACTTCAAAGTTATCGAATTCAATAAATCAGCTAAAAGAATTATTGTATCGCACTCAAGAATTTTCGAAGATGTAAAACGTGCTGAAGAAGGTGCTAAACGGAAGACGCAAACGCGTACAACCAAAAGAGCAATGACTTCAACAAACGACAACATCGAGAAAACTACATTGGGCGATATCAGCGAATTGGCTGCATTGAAATCGAAAATGGAAGCAAGCGAGAAAAAAGATAAATAATCAGGATTTGGTTAATTCAATAAGAATTTCGTAAATTAGAGACATATGGCATTCGAAATTCACAAAAACTGGAAACATACTTTAGTAAAAGTAAATTCCGACAAATTGGACACAAATAACGCTCCTGATTTAAAATCGAAGTTGGTGGTTGTTAGCAACGAAGGTGAAAAAAACATCATACTTGATTTAAGTAGTTGTAATTATTGCGACTCCTCAGGATTAAGAGCTGTTTTAGTAGCCAATCGTTTATGCGAAGACGCAATTGGAACGTTTATTTTGTGTGGTCTGCAACCCGATGTGGAAAACCTGGTAAACATCTCGATGCTTCATACGGTTTTGTTAATTACGAAAACTGCCGAAGAAGCAAAAGAGTTACTGGTAAAAAAGGAGAACCTGTAAAAAGGAATGCCTTTTGAGTTAACCATACTGGGAAGTAGTTCAGCACTACCAACATCTGAAAGATATCCAACCGCTCAAGTACTTAATGTACTTGGGCGGTTTTTTTTAATAGATTGCGGAGAGGGAACCCAAATTCAACTCCGCCGCCAGAAGATTAGTTTTAGTAAGATTAAACACATTTTCATCTCACACCTGCACGGAGATCATTACTTTGGACTAATCGGGCTTATTTCCACGCTAAACTTGCTTGGAATAAAAAGTGACATTCATATTTATTCACCTTCAGAATTAAAAAATCTTATACAAGCCCAGCTGGATTTTATAAAAGGCGGGATGAATGTTAATTTGATCTTTCATCCCTTGAATTTTAAACAACCTCAGAAAATTTATTCAGACAAACGGGTTGAAGTATTTTCATTTCCTGTAAAACACAGCATTTCTACATGCGGATTTCTGTTTAAAGAGACCCAGAAACAGCCCAACATTAAAAAGGAAGTTATCGAGGAATACAATATTCCCATAGCTCAAATAAAAAATATTAAAGCCGGTGATGATTTTATTACAGAGGAAGGAATAATTATTCCAAACAATAAACTTACTACTCCTCCCACCCAACCCCGCTCCTATGCTTTTTGTACTGACACAGCTTACCACGAACCAATAATTGAAATAATAAAAGAGGTAGATTTGCTGTATCACGAAGCCACTTTCCTGGAAGAAATGCGGGATTTTGCAAAAAAGACACTACACTCAACTGCAAAAGATGCTGCAAACATTGCTAGACTAGCTAAAGTAAAAAAACTGATTATTGGCCATTTTTCGGCACGGTATAACGATGCTACGTTATTTGAAAAAGAAGCTCGAACTGTATTTGAAAATACGGTTGCTGCAAAAGAGGGGAAAACTTATAAAATAAAAGAATAAGGATTTCCTTAATCCATTTAACAACTACTCAAATTCATCTTCCCCTTCAAAAAAGCCCTTGTCGAAATTAACCAAGTATAATTTTTCTGTTGGTCGTGTAAAAGCAGTGTACAACCAGCGATAATATTCAGTATCGAGCATGTCTTCATTTAAAAATCCATGATCCACAAAAACAGTTTTCCACTGACCACCTTGCGCCTTGTGACAAGTTAAAGCATAGGCAAACTTTACCTGCAACGCATTGTAATAGGGATTTTCCTTCACTTTTTTCCAGCGCTCACGTTTGCTTCTAATATCTGCATAATCTCCCGACACGGCTTCATAAAGCTGCCGATTTTGTTCGTATGAAAACGAAGCGGCTTCAATTTCCAGAGTCTCCAAAAATATTTTACAATCCAACTCAATGTCTTTGTAATCGACAAAACGTAAACTAACATTGGCAAACCGGAATCCATACAACTCTTCGTAACCGTAAATAGTAACTACTTCGGCAATATCTCCGTTGGCAATAAAATCGAGTTCCTTGTCATCGTCTACCCAAAAATAATTGTTCTTTACCATCATCAACAAATCACCCCTTTCTATTTCGCTCTCTTTATACAAAATAGATCCACGAATACCTTTATTAAAAAGATTAGCTCGTTTATTCGAACGAGTTACAATTGTAGTTTCAAACAACCCATATTTATCGTACGCACTGGAAATTGTTTCAATCAACTCTCCTCCCGAAATGCGTTCAACATCATCAAACGAATTTATTTCAATAGGGAAAAAGCCTGAATTATCATTTAAAATTCCAATCCGATTACGAATTTCGGTGGCATTATACAAAATACCCGACCCCTCGGCTTGCCTAACTACCTCTTTTAACTCCACCTCTTTTACACTAAAACCATAAGATTCCAAGGTATGAGCTTCCAAAGCCGGACTAATATTTAATTTAACAGGAGGCAACTGTGCCGTATCGCCAATTAAAACCAATCGGCAATTTTCACCTGAATAAACGTATTCGAGCAAATCATCTAACAACCGTCCACTTCCAAAAACAGAGCTTTCAACATACTCATTGGAAATCATAGAAGACTCATCAACGATAAAGTAAGTATTCTTGTATAAGTTCTTATTTAACCCAAATTTCCCCATTCCATCGGTTGAAGACTTCTGACGATAAATTTTTTTATGAATGGTAAATGCAGACATACCACTGTATCCAGCCATTACTTTTGCCGCCCTTCCCGTTGGTGCTAACAAAACGGAACGAATTTTGATAGAAGCAAGACTTTGCGTTAAAGAAAAAACCATTGTTGTTTTACCGGTTCCAGCATAGCCTTTAATTAACATTATTTCATCGGGCTCATTTGAGGTAATATAACCAGATAAAACGTCGATTAAGGTAGACTGACAAGCAGTTGGTGAAAACGGCAGATTTTGAGTAAGTATATTTTTTAAATGATTTTTTATCATACAGTGCAAAATAACTTTCGGTAAACGAAGCTAATTTATTTTTTTTTATAAATTTGCATGCAAACGAAAATTGAACTTATTAAAACTATAAAAATGAAAACCGTATTACAAATTTTATTATTCATTGTTGCTGTAGTGCTGACCTATTTAATTTACAACAGTATTCAGCGCCCAATTGAGTTCGAAAAAGCTAAAGACGAGAGGTACGCAGCTACAGTTGAACGATTAAAAGATATTAGAAAAGCTGAAATTGCGTATAAAGATGTTTACGGACAATTTACAGGAAGTTGGGACACACTAATTAATTTCGTTATTAACGACTCGGTAAGAAACGTACGCAAAATTGGTGAATTAACCGATAGTATGATTGAAGCAGGTCTTTCGGAAAGAAAAGCAATTCAAATGGGACTATTGATTCGTGATACCATTCGCGAAAGTGTTCTTGAATCTATTTTTGAAAAATCGTTTAATGCGAATCAACTTAAAGTGGTTCCTGCACCAGGTTCACCAAGCGAATTTCATTTAGGAGCTACTACAATTATTACCGGATCAGGAATTGGAGTTGCAGTATTTGAGGCCAAAGCACATAACAATGTAATTCTTAATGGACTTGATGCACAACTTGTAATTAATCTGAACGACCAACGCAGGACGAATGAGAAGTATCCCGGACTGAGAGTTGGGTCGCTTGTAGAAACAGTAAATAATGCAGGTAACTGGGAGTAAACCAAATGTTTGAATTTGTTACTGACGAATCATTTGATTTAGAAAAAACTTACGAATATATATTATCCATTCAGGTTTGCCTGGATGGATTTTCTTTTTCTGTGGTTTGTCCGACAGAAAATAGATTATTGGCTTTTAAAAGTACCTCGCTTAAAATTAGTTCAAATTCGCTAATTGCAAGAAACTTTAAAGAGTGGGCTACTTCTGAAGCGTTACTACAAAAGCCATTTAAGAAAATTCGCATTGTTGTATTCAGTAATAAATACACACTAATTCCTGAACAGTATTCTAATAAGGAGTTGAAATTGGAAATTCCAAAAATCCTATTTGATGAAAATAACGAATTAGAGATTGCAGAAAACGTTATCAACAAGTTAGAAGCTCGATTGGTATTTGCGCTACCAGCAGGAATAAATCGCATTTTTACGGAACAATTTGGGGAATGTGAAATAATTCACCCTCTAAAAGTTATTGCAAACCAACATTCAAATGCAGAAAAAGGATTAAGTCTTCTTCTAATTCTCGATTCTGAAAATATCTACATCACACTTTTCAATAAAAATACAGTATTACTTAGCAACAGTTTCAAACAGGCGCATGCTAACGATGTTGTTTATTATGTTTTAACCGTATTGAAGCAATTAGAAATTGAGCCTCAAACCACCGAATTATTATATATCGGAAAATCGGAAATAGAAAATGATGCGATAAATGTTCTAAAGAAATATTTTTATAAAACGGACATTTTATCTGCCACTAATCCAATTCAGATTGACGACAAAATACAATTGCAACCAATCCATCATCATTTCATATTATTTAATTAAATGAGAATAATAGGAGGAATATATAAAGGCCGAACATTTAGTCCGAACAAAAAATTTAAAGCGCGTCCAACTACCGATGTGGCCAAAGAGGGACTTTTTAACATTCTTGGAAATCGTTTCGAATTCTCCAACAAAACAGTACTTGACCTATTTTCAGGAACTGGAAGTATTGGTTACGAGTTTCTTAGCCGTGGATGTACAGAAGCAACTTTTATAGAAAGCGACTTCAATCACTATCGTTTTATACTCAACGTTCTGGAAACGCTAAAAATAGAGAATGCATCAGTTTTTAAGTCCGATGTATTTAAATACATAAAAACCTGTCCACAAAAATTTAATTTCATTTTTGCTGATCCACCTTTCGATTTCAAAACTTTTCCGGATATTCCAGATGCAATTTTAGATACAGATATTCTGGCAGAAGATGGATTATTTATTTTGGAACACCCTTCGGAATTTCAATTTACAAAGCATAAATATTTTAAGGAAATTAGAAATTACGGCAAAGTAAATTTTAGTTTTTTTGAAAAATAAAAGAGCCCCAACCATAAGCCGGAGCTCTTACATCTAACTAAACCAAACTATTCCATTTTTCTTTCTATACCTCAATCAACAGGTTTTGTTTCAGCAATAGCAACCTTTTCTCCATTCCCCAAACTTGAAATTGTATCTTTCAAATATGCCTTATTAACTTCTTTAGCGCTTTTATAATTATCGTCGATGGCGCCTTTATAAGCCAACTCCAGGTTACAGTCGAACAAAAATGCATGGGGTGCAGTTTGCCCGCCAAGCGCATTTGCCAGTAAACTATTTTCATCAAAAGCATAATAAAAATTATAACCTTTTTCTGCTGCATGTTCTTTCATTGCTTCCAGAGATTCAGAGCCACTGCGCTTCTGATGATTCGAATTCACCACAACCATTCCTACTTTGTTTTTGTCTGCCTATGCTTTTATTTCTGAGAATCTATCTTCCCATTGTAAAACAAACGGACAAGTATCACAAGAAAAAACGACGACAATTCCATTCTCCTTTTGCACATCTCCCAGCGAAATTTTCTCTCCTGAAATGTCCATCATTTTCACATCAGTATAAACGGCCTTGTCCCCAACCCCAATCTCTCCATCTCCATTACCAGCAAATACTGCAACTGATAAAAGTGTAATTAAAATAAAAACTAACTTTTTATGCTTATAAAATTTAATTATATTAATACCTACAAGTATCTTATTGGAGCGTATTATTAAAAAAAAGGTTCAGTGCTGTTAATTTCTAAACAAATTAGATGTTGCAGGGTTATTCAAAAAAAAGATATTTATATGAAACTAGACTCAATACGAAGAGAATATAAATTTGCTGAATTAACCCGAAAAAGCATAGATAAAAACCCTTTTAAACAATTTACTATTTGGTTAAATGATGCGCTTAATTCAAAAGTTAACGAGCCAACTGCAATGTCAGCAATATCAATTGGCACCGATGGTTTCCCACAATCGAGAATTGTACTTTTAAAGGGTTACAACCAGAATGGATTTACTTTTTTTACCGACTACTCGAGCGAAAAGGGCAAAGCCATTGAAAAAAATAACAGCATTGGAATCCATTTTTTCTGGCCAGAATTAGAGAGACAAATCAGAATTTCCGGTTATGCTGAAAAAACATCAATTTCAGTATCTGACAGTTATTTTCAATCGCGCCCAATTACCAGCCAAATTGCTGCTATTGTTTCCAACCAGAGTGAAGAAATTCCAAACCGCCAATTCTTAGAAAATCGTTTTTTCGATTTACAAGATAAGTTGCACGGAGAAATTCCCGAAAGACCGAAGTCTTGGGGAGGATACATAGTAAAACCTGTAAAAATTGAATTTTGGCAAGGCAGGGAAAGTCGCCTACACGACCGTATTTTGTATGAAAAAAAAGATGAACCCTGGGTTACAAAACGATTGGCTCCTTAACTTTTAATAAAGGTTTTTTGAATGAATGAAAGGGGGATATAATTTATAATCTCATGTTAATTTGCAACAATACTTAAATTATGAACTCTTAAAC
>JABMPI010000705.1 GCA_013203755.1 Bacteroidota bacterium | reverse complement strand
TCCCTCGCCTGCCCCGGCCGCAGCATCAACATCCTTTTCAACAATCCGTTTTTCGCCAGCAACACAACCTGTTTTACTATTACTAAATTTGGCTACAATCTCACGAATTGACTGATTACCCAAAATAGTATTGGCATCTGAAAAAATAATTATTGGTGCTTTTACAAATTTAACCCCACGGTTCATTGCATGCATTTTCCCGCATCGTTCGTTTAAATGATAAACCTCCAGATTTTCGTACTTCTTTAGCAAATCGGGGGTTCCATCATCCGAACCATCTGTAATCCAGAAATACTGTATTTTTTGTTTTGGATAATCGAGTGAAAAAGAATTTTCCACCTTTTGTTTTACGTAATCTTTTTCGTTAAACGCTGTTACAAAAAGACAAACTTCAGGCTCGTAGTTAACATCCGTTTTTAAAATCTTTTTCGGAAAAATAAGTCTCTTAATTTTCAATAAAACAAATAGCAACAGCGCATACCCAACATACGTATAGAACAATACAAAAAGAAGAATCCAGAAAATAACAATCAGGTTCATTCAATATGTTTTTTATAAAAATTAACCAGTGCGCTGGCAGAGGCTAAATTATCAAATTTTTCGTGAATATATTCTATTGCATTTCGGCTAATAGTATCGAAATAATCTTGCTTTTCAATCAATTCAGAAATGGCATTTATAAATTTAGGCACATCATCTGCTACCACAATATTTTTCCCTGTTGTAGTTGAAATTCCTTCTGTTCCAATTGTTGTGGTAACTATTGGTTTTCCCAGTGCCATTCCTTCAATAATTTTAATTCGCATCCCACTTCCTGAAAACAAAGGAACAACCATTATTGATTTTGAATTCATAAATTTATAGGCATCCAGAACTTCGCCTTCAAAAATAACATTTGGTAATTCCATTTTTTTTTGAAGCCAAACGGGAGTATTTCTACCAGCAATGTAAAACTTCAGATTTGGGAAATTTGAGTGAATCTCAGGCCAACAATTATCTAAAAACCAAACCAGACCTTCCTGATTTGGCGTCCATTCCATCGAACCAATATGAAAAAGCGAAGGATGCTCTAAATTTTTTGCATTGGGTATTAAAACAGAGGCGTCTATTCCAGTTTGCGAAACATAACCAGGCTTTGTATTTCCCAATTTGTTTAGCATCGTATAATCGCGCTCTGTAATAGGCACCAGCAAATCATAAGCATTCAGCCATTTTACTTCAAACTTTTTTATACGTTTTGTAAGAATTTTTAGATACAGCGAAAATAAACCTTTAGAATTTGCCGCCGTTCTCTCCCAAATTTCGTATTCAATGTTATGGGCACGATAAACAATTTTGGCTTTTGAATATTTACGAATAACAGGAATATATGGACAAACATAAAGTCCTTCCAATTGAATTACATCAAAATTGTTTTGTTCTAAAATAGATTTTAATTCAGCCTTAAACGAACTGGAAATAAAACGAACTGCATTATATGGCTTATTAGAAAACAGAAGGTTCAACAATGCCCAAAGCATCGAAATTTTAGCTGGAACTTCAACCAATTTAAATTCAGCCAAATCTTTTATCGGTTCCGGTATTTCCTCAAGCGACACATTATGTTTCGCCGTATTCATTGAAAGAATAGTTACTTTATGACCCAGATTAGAAAACCCGCGCGTTAAATTCATACAGGCAATTGCACCACCGTCTTTGGTTGGATAAGGCACTTTATTTGTAACCTGTAAGATTTTCATTGTGTAATTTTTTTTAAGACTTTTTATTGAACTTTGCAGGTTAAAATGAAAGTTATGATTTAAAATTAGCTTTCTTTCCTGGTCTTTAACTTTCCAAATATTTTACTTAATCCAAGTTTATTAAACAACTTTGTATATGTTTCAGCAGTCATTATTGATGCATCGGTTGCTGCCTTATAAGATAACCAAATACCAATTGGTAAGAATACGAATGATGAAAACCACATGCCAGTAACCATTTGCCAAACGTCTTCGCGCGCCGACTTTTCGCCTGTCATTGAAACTATATAATAAGCTATAAAAAGTAAAATTGAAATAACCACCGGCATGCCCAAACCCCCTTTTCGAATAATTGCTCCCAAGGGTGCACCTATAAAAAAGAAAATAAGAACGGCTATGGAAAGCGTAAATTTCCGATGCCTCTCCATTTCATGTTTATTTATGAGTTTTTTCCTTTCGTATAACTGCCCTTGATACAGATTTAGATTTTGTATATTACCT
>JABMPI010000704.1 GCA_013203755.1 Bacteroidota bacterium | reverse complement strand
AACAATTGTAAAAATTTATTGAAAAACAAACCTTAAACTTGAAACCTGAAACTCGGAACTAACCTACTCCCTCAATATTCTTAAATACCCTTTCAAATCTAATCAGTGCTTCATCAATAATTTCATCAGTATCCGCCAGGCTTGTGTACATTCTGCTTCCGGCAAGAGTTACCAATCCTTCTGCCATGTACGCGGCTCCCATTTCTTCCATCATATGTTTGCGTGCTTTAATTTCTTTTAGAGCAGCAGGAATTGTCCATGGTTTTGCCATGTTCACATCTATAAACATAGTGCCCGCAGTTTCCAGGTGGCAAATTGAACCTTGGTTGTAAGCTACAAATGGAAGGTCGTATTTCTCAATTAAACTTTGAAGACCTTTAGTTAACCGGTCGCCAGCTCTGCCTGCTTTTTCGCAGGCATTTTGTTTTTCAATTTCAACTAACGAATAATACCCGGCAGCCGAACTTAATGGATTTGCAGCCAAAGTACCGCCAACCATGGCTTTCTTTTTTGTTCCACCCAATCCGGCAGTTAAATATGCCATGTGTTCGTCTTTGCCACCCAATCCACCAGCGGATGGATACCCTCCGGCAACAACTTTCCCAAATACTGTGAGGTCGGGAATAATATTGTAATAACCTTGTGCACCACTCACTCCAATTCGGAAAGCAGTAACTACTTCGTCGAAAATAAGCAAGGCGCCATGTTTATCGCAAAGTTCCCTTATCTTTTTGTTGTAATCAAAATCAATTGGGCGGGTGCCACTTTCCGGACCAACTGGCTCAACAATTATTGCGGCTGGTCCTCCTCGTAATTTATTTCTTTTAAGCAATCTTTCAATCGCTTTAATTTTATTCGGATAAGCTTCTTGCGTGTGTTTCGAGCAATTCTTTGGAATACCGTGTGCCTCAAATCTACCCGTGCGCGGAATTCGCATTCCGTAAACCATTTGGTCGCTCCAACCGTGGTATGCCCCGCCAAGTTTAATAATTTTCTTTTTACCGGTTGCTAATCGTGCCACGCGAATAGCAGCCATCACTCCTTCCGTTCCACTTCCCAACATTCTAAATTTGTCGACGCTTGCAAAACGTTTGCAAATAAATTCAGCAATTTTCATTTCATATTCATGAAACAAACCGGTTACCGGGCCACATTCGTCAAGTAATGTCTTAACTTTTTCTTTCACCAACGGGTAGTTGCTTCCCAAAACAGTTGGACCACCCGCTTGCAAAAAATCGATGTATTTGTTTCCATCCAAATCGTGCAAATAAGCGCCTTCTGCTTTTGCAAATACCAATGGAAACGGGTGATTAAACGCCAAATTATGTTGAACTCCACCCGGAATATAATTTTTTGCTTCGTCTGTCATTACTTTCGATTTCTGACATTTCGATTCAAAATAATTCAGGTATTCTTTCATTTTTTCCGACTTTACCGAACGGATTGGCTGTGCAAGTAGGGCATCAATTTTAGTATAAATCTCAGCCACGTTGTGGTATTCAGAAATTGCAAATTTGGATTCCATTTTTAAGAGATATTATTGTAGAAGCGAATTTAATCTTTTGAAACTTGATTTTCAAATAATTTGAGTTATTTTTGTTTTTAAACTATAGTTATTTTTTGCAAGATGTTGAATTTCAGTAATTTGTTTTGAAGTGAATGTTAGTAAATTTATGACTGGTGGTCATTTAGTAGAAGCGGATGGGAATTAAGGAAAGAAAAATAAGGGAGAAACAATTGCGTAGGAAGGAAATTCTGGAATGTGCTGAAAAATTGTTTTCAGGAAAAAAAGGTTTAGATGCGACAATGAATGATTTGGCTGAAAAAACTGAGTTAGGCAAAGGAACGTTGTATCTCTATTTTCCCAACAAAGAGAGTATTTTACTGGTACTTGCGCAGAAAGGAATTGCACTTTTGCGAAAGCGGTTAAGCCGGGCTTTTGACGATTCAAAAACCGGGGTGGAACTGCTTTCTGATAACGGGGACACTTTTGTGAAATTTTTAAAGGAGAAACCATTTTATGCAGCGTTGATTCTAAAATATGAAAAAACAATACTTACCGATTCAGAGAAGAATTCTCAAACGTTATTGGTTGAACCGATTTTAGAAATTTTGCAAAAAATTTTAGACAAAGGCATAAATGATGAAACCATCCGAATTGATATTGGAAGCAAAGAATTGGTTACTATTCTTTGGTCGCAAATGCTTGGAATTTTAAACACACTTTCCGGGCGGCAGGAAATTTTAGCAATTTATGGTGTTGAAGTGAATTGGATTATCCGCGGACATTATCGTGTTATTATGAATGGACTGGCAGCAAAGGGGAGCTAGTTCAGAGTTCAAAGTAGTTCCTTTCTTTTATTAACGCATTAATGCATTCCCGCATTCATTCCTTAGATCTTATCTCCCCAGCATTTCAACAAATCTTTTCTACAACTAGTAGCGATAAATGGATCATTAACAGCCGTTTGTATCGCCTCTTTTTCGAACTCAGTAGTATATAAAAGCTGAAATACTTTTTGAATAGAAAGTGAATCTTTTCTTTCAATTCGTTCCATTGAGTCACTGGGTTTTACATTTCCTTTTTCCAGAACACGAACGTAAACTCCCGGAAATTCAGCGTCTATAAATTGTTTGACCAATCCTCTCGTCTCAAATCTAATGTCTAATTTAAAACAGGGTTGTCTGGGTTCCGTTGCCTGAACCACTGCCTCTCCAATTCTAAAAATATCTCCGATGTTTATTTTTGCTTCATTCAAGCCTTCAACTGTGAGGTTTTCGCCAAACATTCCCCAGGGCATTTCTAATTCAGGATATATTTTTTGCCAATATTCGTAATGGTCGGCAGAATATAAATAACAAGCTTTGTCAACTCCTCCATGGTATTTTCGGTCAATTACATTGTCATCGTCCACATCTTCTGTTCCCAAATAAATGGGTTGATTGACAGGATATTTGAATATTCCTGTTGATACCTCTTCCCCATGCCATAAAACTGTTTTGGCCGCTCCAATATTTGTTGAGATTATTTTCATTCTTTGCGCAATTGTTAATTAGAATAATGCTATTAGAATAAACATGCCTATTATAAAAATGAAGGGCAGGATGATTTGTGACCAGAATATTATTCTGTATTTCTTCTTTTTTGTCTTATTCAGTTCTTCTTTAATAACTTTACTTAATTCTAATAAATGTCTTGGGGTTACCCAATAATAATAAACTTTACGACCTTCTCTTTCAAGAATACCGAGCATCTGAAATCGTAAAATAATTCCCGTAACACCACAGATAATAAAGAATATGACCAAAATTACAGAAATCATTATTTACTAAATTATTTGGTTTTGTACTCACTACTATTTACTTACGACTTACTACTTTTCTTAAGCTATCTTCCTCTCCTTTTTAATACTCTCGTAAGCCTGATTTACCTTTTGGAATTTCTCTTTCGCAGCGTTCTGGAAATCTTCTCCTAAGTGACTTACTTTGTCCGGGTGGAATTTCATTGCCATTCTACGATATGCTTTTTTCAATTCATCGTCGGTGGCAGATCTTTCAATTTCAAGAATTTTATAATCAGATTCTGTATTTGGAACAAACATTGCTTGAATGGACTCAAAGTCGCTGTTTGAAATTCCCATTTGCTGACAAATATGAGCGATTAATTTCAGCTCACTCTTATCAACGTGTCCATCGGCTTGCGCAATTCCAAACATAAAATGCACCAATTGCAAACGTGCCGACGAGTTCATATTTTGCCTGATTTGATGGCAAACTTCATCTACCGGAATTGTTTGGTTCAATATATCTTTTAGCAATTTTATGGCTTCAACCGCCGATGCTTCGCCAAAATTGTGAACCATAAATTTTTTCACATAATCCAACTCCGATTTTAGCACTTTTCCATCAGCTTTCATAACTGCTGCAACCAAAACCAGCAAGCTCATTACGTAACCTCCGGTGGTTGTTCTGCCCGAGTAACCAGTGGTGCCGTTTGTTTGTGTTTGCCCTTTTCCTCCATCGAACATCGAACCCACGGTGAATCCTATTATTGCTCCAATTGGACCGCCAAATGCCCAGCCCAATCCTCCACCTATCCACTTACCAAATTTTGCCATATTCTTTTAATTGATTGTCAATTTTTATTATTTGAGGGATTATCAAATCCCTGCTATTATTTTTTATTTCAACAGAAGCCAATTTACGTTTTTGTTTATCAGTCCACTGTTTTTCCATTCGTTCTTTTACCTTATTTTCCGATGCGCCATCTCTTTGCATCACCCACTCAATTCGTTGGTTTTCGGGCGCAGAAACAAAAATCGTAAAATCCATCATTTTATAAAAACCGCTTTCAAACAGTATTGCGGCTTCGTGAATAACGTAAGCCGATTCCTGTAATTTCAGCCAATTCTTAAATTCTTCCCGAACAACTGGATGCACCAACTCATTTACTTTTTTTAACTGAATCGCATCATTAAAAATAATGTTGGCAAGTTTTTTTCGGTTAAGCTGTTCGTTTGGGGCGAAAATATCTTCTCCGAATAAGTCAATCAATCCGGTTTTAATTACAGAATTTGAATGAATTAGTTTTTTTGCAACGGCATCTGCTTCAAAAACGGGAATTCCCAGAAGTTTGAAAACCTGGCAAACGGTCGATTTTCCGCTTCCAATTCCTCCGGTTATTCCAATTACTAACGCCATTTACTACCTTTTTATTTATGAATTTCGGTTTATTCGATTTCAATCAGGAATTCCACAGTTTCAGGATTGAACCGAACCATTTGAATATAATTAGGTTTTTTTCCCATTGTTACCTTCATATTCTCCACACCACTTTCAATTAAATTGTAATCCACAAGAGCTCTAAAATCCGATGATTTAATGTTGTCGAATTCGCTAAGTCCTACCGTAAATAGTACCTTTATTTCTGAAGGGAAAAGTTTGATTTTTGCATTCACCGGTTTGTTAATTATCTCAATTGGGATTTTCATCTCCTTTTCTGTGAATTTTTCAACAGCAATATTTATAGTAACATTTTTAGGTGAAATTGTTGTTTTGTCTGGTAGAAATAGATCAATTTCTTTTTCAATATCTGAATCTAATTTGGTAAACGATTTCTGAACCGTTTTTAGCGAATAAATAGTATCCAGAATGGTGGCGGGGCCAGTAATTTTAACGTTCTCCGGTGTGGTCGAAATTGGTTCTTTTAGATTAAATTGAGGCCTAAATTCTATCTCAATATCCAGTTCAACCGGAATTATTTTGGTTTTTAAACTGTCTAGTACCACATTAAAATATTCCGGAAGAATATCGGTAATTGTAATTTCGCTACTCACCTGGTCCGAAATTCTTCGCACTAAACTATTTGTACGAATGGAGTAAGTCCCCGAATTTGATTCCATATTCTGGGTGAGGTTTGTTAAGTTTAACACAATTGGCGAAAACGATAGACTTAACTTATGGCGCAATAAAGTAAATCCGTGTGCATCAACTTTTAGTTCTAATTTTGAAGGAGGTTTGTTGGATAAAAACTGGTTTTTTGGTGCACTTACATATTTAACGGGGTACGAAATTGTAGTAGAATAATCTTTGCTCAATGCATTTAAAAACCAAAGTACGGTGGCAATAAGCAAACAGACTAAAAAAACCACTAATTGTTTGTTGTTTTTTAGTTTTTCAATTTTGAAAAATCCGGTTATTTTCGAAAGATTTTGTTTCATTTATTTTGTGTTACCGCAAAATTAAAGATTTATGCCAATTACAGACTATCCGGAACCAATTAAAAATTAGCAAGAATGCAACTTATTGTAGCGACAAAAGAATAAAGCAGTATCTTTATTTTCAAATTTTTAAAACCTAAGCTGGAAATGAAACCAATTTTATTCGGATTATCCATTATTACAATTTTTTTATTTAGTTCGTGTACCTCAAGTTTATCTGAAAAACTACAGGTTGAAAATGAGCAATTTTCCAAAACCTTTTTTTTCAGTAACACAAGCGCTGATAAAATTGAAGTTCAATATTTTTCGAAATCGAATTCTGAAATTTTAAATGATACTAAATCTATTCCTTTTTTTGAATTTGTAATAAATAATACACTCGTTTCATCTAACGAAAAACTTTGGGTATTTCAAAGTCATTCAACCCGGGAAATGGACAACAATGGTACAGAGCATTCTCTGATTTTTGAAGGTGTGAAGGGGCAAGTAAAAGGTTTGCAGGTAGTTGTGTGTCAGCAAATATTTTCTAATTCAACTTTAGTACGAGAGAAGTTGGAGTTGAAAAGCAAAGGAGAATCATACAATTTAAATAAGTTGGACGGAAAATTACACTTTCGTTTTCCCTCCTATTCCATTCAAAATAAAACTAAAAGCAGTGTAGAATCAACTGAAATTCGTATTGCGAGTTGGGAGAAAAAGCCAATTGCTTTTGGTGATAAAAGAAAGGGAAATCACATGTATTATCCCGATGTAATTCATAGTACCGTTTCGGACGAATTACAAACTGTAAAAGGTCCTTTGTCGATAGTTTCCAATAGCGAAATTAGTTGGTTTACAGCATACGAACATGCTTCGCAAGATGATTTGAGTGGGATGTTTGACAAACAGAAATTGGGTAGTGGCAACCTTATAAATGATGCTATGCAAGGTACAAAAGGGGTTTTTAATTTCCCCATTGTTGAAGATGATTTTAAATTTATTGGAATTTCAAGTCAGAGTTCAACAGAGAACATTAACATTTCGGTAGATGTTTTACGTGGTGCATATTTAGAAGGTGAAATTATTGATGTGGAACATCCGTATTCAACTGTTTGGTCGGCTACCGGTTTTTATGAAGGCAATAATTTGGAAGATGGAAAGGAGATGATTCGCAACTATCTTATGAATGAGATTTGTGAAAAGCCAGCTTCCAGAGTTCCAGAGTTTTATTACAATACATGGGGAATGCAGCGCCAGGATAAAAGAAAACCTTTACGAGATATTTTAACTTACGAGCGAATTTTTGAGGAGATTGAGTACGCAGCCGAATTGGGAGTTGACATTTTTGTGTTGGATGATGGTTGGGAAAATACGCAAGGGGAGTGGTTTCCAAATTCAGAAAGATTTACGGATGGTTTGGAACCTATAAAAAAGCGATTGGATAAATATGGATTAAAAATGGGACTCTGGTATTCGCCCATGGGAATCGATTCCACAACGCAAAGTTATAAAAAACATCAGAATTGGGTGATTAAAGATTCGGAAGAGAATCCAATTATGGCGCAGTGGAATCATCCGGCATTTGATTTTGTAAGTGGCTTTTTTGACGTTTTTGTTGGTGACTGCAAAAAGATGATTGATGAAGGTTGCCGGTTTATGAAGTGGGATGCCATCAATACGTTTTATAGTTGTTTGCCCAATTTAGAGCATGGTTCAGAGAAATATTCGGAGGAAGAAATAAGAGCGAGATATGAATATCTGTTGCCCATTTATGTGGTTCGCGCCATGGAAAAATTAACCGATTACGAGTCTGAATTAATTATTGAAATAGATTTAACAGAAGCTCGCCGTGTGATGGTTGGTTTGGCACCACTGAGCCAGGGTAAAATGTTTTGGATGAATAACGGAGCCAGTTGGTACAACGATTATTCGACACACCGAACAAAATCTATGCGAACAATTGCCAACGAATTTGCAGGAATTATTCCATTGGAACTGTTTACCTACGCAAATTATCCTCACAATGAGAATGGTGCGATGAAATACAACATAAACAATTCGCTGCTAGCTGGTCATGGTTTCTGGGGAAATCTTAAGTTGATGAATAAAGAAGAGCGTGAATGGATTGGAAAACAAGTAAAGTTGTCGAAAAAAGTGTTGCCCTTTTTGGTTGATGTAAATCCAAACGTTATTGGAGAAGTGGGCGATTCGCCGGAAATATATTCCGTTGTAAATGAAAATGAAGCGGCAGGGCAAATTGTATTATTTTCGGAAGATTCTTTTGAAATGGATTACGCTACCAAAATAAATTCAGAAAAGGTATTGGGTGTTTTGAATCATACTTATGCAATTCAAAACAATCAACTTACTATACCATTTAAATTTGAAAAGAAAGAATCGAGTGTTGCGGTTTTTATTATTCCAAACGAAAATTCTGGAATTTCAATTGTTAGTTCTTCGTCTGAATTGACAGATGTTGAAATATTCGATAATAAGTTGCAGTATTGGGGGGCTTCAAAAGGGAAGCAGACTATTTATTGGGACAAAAAGAATGGAACGCCAAATGTTGAAAACGGTGTAGGGATTGATTTTGATATTGTTGAGAAAGATAAAATATTTCAAATTATAGTTACCTGCACAAAGGGGAATACAAAGGTAATTGTTTCGAAATCTTAAATACTTGAGTTTGCTCCGAAAAGTGATTTTTCGTCATTGCAATCAGTCATCTGGCGGATCGCAATGACGTACTTTTTGACTTTTCGGAGTGGACTCAATACTTTGTAATTTAAATTGAAGTGAGAAACGGTTAAGATTATATTTAAGGAAAATTAGAATCAACAATTTGATTCATTTTGGTAGTTTTGAATAATGCAATAATCATAATAGAAATAATATGAAAATTTTAAAAAGCACTTTGTTTTTGTTCGTTTTATTAAGTTTTACAACGTCCGCTTTTGCGCAGAAAAAACATGAAATTCCTGAAGTGGTAAAAATTGGAGATGTTGGCTATTTAAAGGGTGAATTAATTTATCCGTTAGATGATAAACCAACGCCGGAATGCCACGCTTCAACAATTGTTGAAGTGGAAGATGGATTTATTGCCGCTTGGTTTGGAGGAACGGAAGAGAAAAATCCCGATGTTGGAATTTGGGTTTCTATGAATTTAGATGGTAACTGGTCGGAACCAGTGGAAGTAGTAAATGGATTTGAAAATGATAATTTACGCTATCCTACATGGAATCCAGTACTTTTTAAACCTAAAAATGGGCCGCTTATGTTGTTTTATAAGTCTGGACCCAATCCTCGCGATTTGTGGGGAATGTTAACTACTTCAGAAAATAATGGAAGAACCTGGACGAAGCCGGTAAAATTGGGTGAAGATGGAAAAGTTGGGCATTTGCTTGGTCCGGTAAAAAATAAGCCCATTCAATTGGAAGATGGAACAATTGTTTGTCCTTCGAGCTCTGAAGTAAGAAAAGGAGACAAAGATTACTGGCGGGTACATTTTGAAATTACGAAAGATTTTGGAAAAACCTGGGAAGTAGTTGGGCCAATTAACGATGGAGTTGAATTTGGTGCTATTCAACCAAGTATTTTAACCTACCCCAATGGGAAAATGCAGGTGTTGTGCAGAAGTCGTCAAAATGTAGTTACTCAAAGCTGGTCGGAAGATGGTGGCAGAACCTGGAGTAAAATGAGTGCAACGGAACTTCCAAACCCTAACTCGGGAACCGATGCAATAACTTTGGCAGATGGTAGACAACTTTTAATTTACAATCATACCATTCGAAATAGCGATTTTCCGAGAAGCCGAAACATGTTAAACCTTGCAATTTCAGAAGATGGCAAAAATTGGAAGCCTGTAACAACACTTGAGCGTAAGGAGGGTGAATTTTCTTATCCGGCAATTATTCAGGCTACAGATGGTTTGGTTCACATTACTTATACCTATCAGCGTAAATCGGTAAAATATGTTGTGGTTGATCCTGCCAGATTATAATATTCGATTGGGCATTTATTGAATTGCAATGTATAAATAAAAAGCCGCAAGCCATTTGTAATAAATGTTTTGCGGCCTTTTGCCGGTGACCCCAAGGGGGGAGGTGTCGAACTTTTTGATAGAAGATTATGATTCAATTTTAACCTTTATGAGTACGAAAAAAACTGATTTGTAATTGGGAAAGCGGATGCCAGTCCATCTGGGTGAAAATAATTCTTTAGCAGTAGCAGCAATGTTTGATTATAATGTTCTGCGCAATAATCAACAAGTCGTTTATATTCCTCAGGTGCATTTACAAAATAACAATAGACGCAACTTTGCATAGGATTGTTATTTGCATTTGAAAACACTTCTAAATATCCCCGAAATGACTTTTCTACCCCTTTTTCAATTTCAGTTTTTAGCAAATTTGGAAGACTACTTAATTCGGGGTATTGGTCAACAGGATATTCCAATTCTTTTTGTTGTTCCTCGTTGCAGGATGTAAGAACAGCAAAAGATAATAACAGTTGAATATATATTGTTTTCAGGTTTTGTGTTTTTATATAATGGTATTGTTTTTTGTTAGTTGAGCTTACTTTGCTTACGGTTTAAGAATATAAATAACTTCTCTTTAAACAGCATTGCAAGTAACTTCTTTTCGATATTGCTCGTTAATCGTTAAACTCAATCTCAATGTATTTTTCAAACATAACTCCCATTGGTAGATTATTATATTCATTTACTTCATCACTCCATTCATCTCCTTTTTCAATATCGAATTCTTCTAACAATAAATTATATGGTTCACGGTAAAATAGTTTAAACATGGATTGAAAAATATACCTTAAATCCGCAGCAATAAAATTAGGTTTTGAAAAATTGTCATTTTCATGTTTTGGTTTCCTAATATTTGATATTTTTCGTCCAATATCTGTTTCCTGATTGCATTTTCCTCATAATTCGGCACTTCCAACGTTGTCCTTCAACATTCAAAGTTTTGCTATTAGTTTTTCTCTCTGAGAAATGTGGCAAAATATATCGTTGTTTTTATTTGTGCTGTATATCAATGAGTTGGTACTAGCAAGAAAACGTACCTATCCCATCTGCAATGAAAACTATTTGGCCCTAACCCAATAAAAGATGATATTTTCGGGTCGAAAATAGCTTTAAAATTTGTTGCCGCCCCTGGTTTATCTATTTGGAGGGCACAACCATGAAACGAAAAATAAATTTCTTCAACCTGAAGGTTGGCTTGATAAAATCCAACTTTTTACTGATGAAATCGGTCAGAAAGTGGTAAAGGTTCCGGCAAATTGCCATCATGATAAGGAACACGGTGTTTTCATGAAGAAAAGAGAATGGCATCTTTTTCCAAAGAAAATCATTGTTCATCTCATCAAACAGCCGTTCGCTATCACCTCTGTCGTTATAAAATTCAACTACTTCGAGGTCGGTAATTTCACGGTTGTTTGTCATTATTGCCCTGTAGGTGAAATCGTCGCCTTGTTTATCTACTTTCTTTTCCCTTGTTATCACGTAGCGGTAGGTTTTGTCCCAGCCAAATGGCGCATACTCAATGGATGTAACCTGGTATTCTATAAACCCAATTGTTTCTGTTTCCCAATAAGTTATATTCTTTACCATATCGTAAAGGCTCGCACATCGTTGTGCCCTGATGTAAAAATATTTACTGTTGGCTTCAACTACCGGGACAACGCTTTGGTCGAACGACCCACAATCCATCCGGCTATGCTTCACCTTTATCCCGTTTTCGCCCAGTACCCCATAAGCCCTTTTCAGGGTTTCGTCCTGCTTATATTTCACGTTGCTGTTGCCATTGCGGTTCTCAATGTAAACAGGGAAGTTGCCGATTGAAGCTATGCCGGGAAAATACCCATCGGCATGTTTGTAACTCCGTTTCGAATCATACTTGTCGGTGGGAATGAACTGATTGTCATAGTCGAAAATATAATTGTCGTTCTTGGGGGATAGTTGGCCTGTTTGAACCGCTAACTTGACCAACAACTTGTTCATGTCCATATTGATATTGAAATCATGTTCAATACCTGTTTTTGAAACAGTTGTATCTTTTTTTGTGGCAAGTTCTTTTTGCATCCGGAGCAAAGTGTCAGCCGAACACACTTCAAACCCTTTGACATGAGCCAGTTCCGAACGCAGATGTTCGGTAATATCTTCGG
Source organism: Bacteroidota bacterium (assembly GCA_013203755.1). Taxonomy (GTDB): domain Bacteria; phylum Bacteroidota; class Bacteroidia; order Bacteroidales; family Prolixibacteraceae; genus Draconibacterium. The sequence continues at coordinate 3,266 of JABMPI010000704.1, read as the reverse complement.
CACATTCGCCACCGCAAAGCACCATTAACAGGTACGACCGGATCAGGTCACTGTAAGAATATTCGGCTTTCACCCCGCGCCCACCAAGAGTTTTGTCAATGGTTGTATAGACCGAGGCATTTCTGACAATATGATCAGCAAAATTAATTCCGCCGAAAGAGTTGATTTTTTCTGAAGAATATGTGATTTTCATCCGCAACGATGTTTTTCACCTAAATAAGTGAAAAATAATCAATCGGGCAAGCTTTGTGAGGCTTGATTTTACAGGGCTTACCGATTTTTATTGCTTTCCTTTTGCGGAGTTAAGGGTTTAACAAAATGATTAAATTAATACTTCTTTGAAAGGTATGCTTAACCCACGATTCAATTCATAAAAGATAATCACAATATATATTTTTCAATTAATTTAAGATACTGAAATGGTCTTATTGAACAAACCAGAATCTGGCATTTAATCCAATGAACACAACAAAAGCTAGCAGAAGACAATAATATAATATTTAAATTATTTCAAGAGATTATGATTTAGAAAACGTATTGCCCTAATATAGAAAATATCCCTCACATAGAATGAAAGTCTAAACGTGGAATATTGTCAAATTAAAGCTCCAAATTCATAACCTTTTCCAAAACCAATGAAACAGCACCAATTGAAGTTGCTTGTTCGGCAAATGTAGAAGGAAGTATTTTTAAGTTCGAATTTGGAGCAATCAAAAAATTGGATATTTTGCTATTAATCAAATCAAATAAAAAGTCACCATTCAACGAAATTCCACCACCAATATAAACGACTTCAGGATTTAATAAGTTGGCAATAACACCTATCCCTTTGCATAAATATTCTGTAACCTCATCGTAAATTCTGATGGATACGGGATCGCCCTCTTTAGCTGCTTTTGCTACAATTTCAGCAGTAACAATGTTTTGATTATTTTCACATAGCTTTTTTAATAATTTTGCATCTTTATGTTCCAATTCCATTTTCCCAACAGAAGCAATTCTGTGTCCCGATGCTAAGGCTTCAAGACAGCCATACATCCCACATTTGCATTTAACCTTACTGCATGTATCTACTGATATATGACCAAATTCTCCAGCAAAACCGGCATGGCCTCGTACAAGTCTATTGTTAATTACCAAACCAGCTGCAATTCCATAACCAACATTTATAACTGCAAAACTTGACAGGTCTTTTTTGTTATTAAAGTTTAATTCCCCCAGAGCCATTAAGCGGGTTGAATTATCATAAAAGAAGGGTAAGTCGATACTTTTACTAAGCTCCTCCCTTAAATTGATATTTGTCCATCCAAAATCAGGAGATGATTCAATAATTCCTGTTTTACTATTAACCAATCCTGCAACACCTATTCCTACTTCCCATATTTTGGCAGCATCTTCTTTTCTGGTTGACAGTTTGTTTATTAACTGAATTACCTTTTCTATAATATGATTAAAACCTTTTTCTATTTCTGTTTGGATTTGTATTTCAGAAATAAATTTAGCATTTAAATCTACCAGGCAACCTCTAATATAAGTTGCTCCAAGGTCAATACCTATGATGTAATTATTTTCATTTTTAAATTTTACTATTACAGGAGGTCTTCCTCCGCTTGAGTTTCCAACGCCTACGTATTCTACTAGATTGTCTTTTTGGATAAGTTCGTCAACAATTCTGGTAATTGATGGTGGAGTTAATCCTGTTTCTTTAGCAATTGCTGAACGGCTGATTTCTGCTTTCTGCTTAATCAGTTTTAAGATTACTCTTTTATTTGTGAGGTTCATTAAACCTACATCCATTTTTTTATACGCTTTGCTCATAGCAATTAGAATCTTTCTAACAAAGATATTTAAATAATATTTAAAATCCATGAAAATTTATTTTTCTTTATAATTATTAAAAACAATATTCATATATGTCTCATAAATAGACAGTATGAGTCCTGATTCCTAGCAATATATAGAATTTTACTTTTGAATATGGTATTAAAAAGTTGTTTTTGTTATTGATAATATTTACTTTTGAAAATGAATTTAAAAAGATATTAGCTAAGATGAAAGAAATAGGGATTATAAATACCAAGATTGCAAGAATAATATCCGAGCAGGGGCATGGAGATCTGTTAATGGTTGTTGATGCCGGATTTGCAATTCCAAAAGGTTTGGAAGTTGTTGACCTGTCTTTGAGTGAAAATGTGCCAATGGTGCTTGATGTGCTTGGTGAGTTGGTAAAGTTTTATTCAGTTGAGAAAATGATAATGGCACAACAAACCAAAGATACAAATCCTACACTATTTGAAAAAATATCGAAAGTATGGGGCGAAAAAACGGATGTGGAGGTAATTGAACATGTAGAGTTAAAGCAAAGGGCAAAAGAAGTAAAAGCAGTTATAAGAACGGGGGATTTTACAGCATATGGCAATGTAATCCTGGTGTCCGGTGCAGGTGATAGGTGGTATTGTGAAAACGAATAGATTATAAACTAAGAAATAATACTTTAAAATGAATATTGCTACGATTGATCTTGTGATAATAATTGGATTGCTATTAGTAGTAATCTTTATAGGTGTTTATCAGGTAACAAAAAAGAGGGAAACCAGTGACAGTTTCTTTTTGGCCGGAAGGGATTTGAAATGGCCTTTTATTGGCTTGTCCCTTTTTGCAGCAAATATCTCCACCATACACCTTGTGGGTTTGGCAGCCTCAGGCTTTAATGAAGGTTTGGTTTGGGGAGCTTTTGAGTGGCTGGCAGGCGTTACGCTAATTATTCTGGCACTGATTTTTGCACCATACTATTTTAAAAGCAAGATTCAAACTTTGCCGGAGTTTTTGGAACGCAGGTACGACTCTCGCTCAAGGACTGTTTTTGCATTTATAGCCATACTTTCTGCCTTGTTTGTGCATATTGGAATGAGTATGTATGCAGGTGCAATTATATTTAACCGCTTTTTTGGGATGAGTGTCACACTTTCCATTTCTCTTATTTCGATAATTACATTGGTTTACTATATTCTTGGGGGATTAAAAGCGGTTGTGCTTACTCAGGCATTACAAACAGCTATTCTTCTGTTTGGTGCAGTAAGTCTTACCGTATTTGGTATCATACATTTGGGAGATGCCAATATTACGAGCTTTGCTGAGTTCATTGACAGGATACGTCCCGGACAAATGGATGCGCTTCATTCCTCCAAAAGCATCAATCAACTAACGGAAGTCATCAATAAAGAATATACCAGTCATGGTTTTGAAGGTGTTTCTCCAAGTGGTTT
>JABMPI010000703.1 GCA_013203755.1 Bacteroidota bacterium | reverse complement strand
TACATCCCAATATTCGCGGAGGCCACCAACACTGTTCCCCATGGCATGTGCATATTCGCATAAAATAAGTGGGCGTTTGGGGTTAGTAAGTGCATGGTTTACCAGATAGTCGATTTGTTTATACATCGGACAAATAATATCTGTATAATCATCCTTTCTTGCATCTTCCGAATGAATGGGGCGGTGGGATTTATCGTTTTCTTTTAACCATTTATATGTGGCCTTAAAATTAACTCCTGCGCCGGTTTCATTGCCCAGCGACCATATTATTACTGATGGATGGTTTTTGTCGCGCTCAAACATTCGTTGGGTACGATTTAAAAAAGCAGGTTGCCATTCAGGATTGTTTGCCAGCGCTTTGTCGGGTTCATAACCCATCCCGTGGCTTTCAATATTTGCTTCATCAACCAAATAAATTCCGTATTTATCGCACAGGTTATACCACTCCGGATCATCTGGGTAATGGCTGGTTCGCACGGCATTTATGTTGTTTTCCTGCATCAAACGTATATCTTCAAGCATTGACTCGCGGCTTACAACATGTCCGTTGTCGGGATCGTGTTCATGACGGTTAACTCCCTTAATTAATATCGGTTTGCCATTCACTAGAAGTTGAGCATTTTTAATTTCTACCTTTCTGAAACCCACGTTGTGTTTTAATACTTCAAGGATTTTGTTTCCCTCTTTTATTGAAATTAATAGTTGGTAGAGATTAGGAGTTTCAGCAGTCCACTTTAGTGGATTATTAATTAACTGACTAAAAATTACCTGAGTTTCATTTTCACTTTCTTTGAATGAAATGGGAAGACTTGTATTTAAAAGATCATCTCCGTCCGCAGTAATGAGTTTTGTATTCAATGTTAGTCCTTTGGTGTTTTGCTTTCCAAATTTTTTCACATCGATAAAAAGTGACAACTCAGCATTTTTGTAATTTTTATCTAAATCGGTAACTATTTCAAAATCGCTGACGACAACTTTGGGTCGCCGGTAAAGAAATACGTCACGTTGGATTCCGCTCATTCGCCAGAAGTCCTGATCTTCGATGTAACTACCATCGCAAAACTGATAAACTTCAATCGCAATATCATTAATTCCTGATTTAATATAATTAGACACATTAAATTCTGACGGCGTTTTTGAGCCTTGGTTGTACCCAATTTTTTGCCCGTTTATCCAAACATAAAATGCTGAACTTATCGCTCCAAAATGGAGAAATATTTCTTTGCCCTTCCATTCTTTTGGAAGATCAAAAGTTCGTTTGTATGATCCAACGGTATTGATTATGCTATTCACAACTGGCGGAGTTTTTTCGAACCCGTATCCTTCGCTCACGTAATACGGAAATCCATAACCTCTCATTTGCCAGTTCGAGGGGACATCTATTTTATCCCAAGAAGCAGTATTAAAGTCGGGATTGAAAAAATCAGCAGGACGTTTCTCTGGATTTTCAGACCATTTAAACTTCCATATTCCGTTCAACAAAAATAACCGTGATGATTCCAGATTCGACTTCTTTAAAGCTTCCTGTTCCGAAGAATAAGGAATATAAAAGGTATGCGGGGCGATGGTATTTATGTGAAGTATTTCCAGATTTTCATAATCTTTGGGTTGAGCGAATAAAATTCCTGAAAACAAAATCAGGAAAAATGAAAGGATATATTGTTTCATGCGAATAAGTTTATTTTAGTAATGCCAGTTTAATTTTAGTACAAATGTAGTAGCACAACTTAGGTATGGAAGAATATATGTCATTTAAATAGGAAATGTATAAACCATCTTCTTCTTTAAGGATTAAGATGTAGAAGTGAGGACTTTACTTAAATAACCATTTGGCTTCTACAATTCGCAAACCTTTTCAACCTCATTTTGATTGATGTACCAAAGAAATCCGGTTACTTTTTTTGCTCCTGTCTCTTTTAATGTTTTGGCGTATCGTTGTACTTGTCGGTTGTAGCTGTCCGATTTTTTCTCCCCGGTTTTATAATCCACAACAATCGCTTCATTTTCAGAAATCATTATTCTGTCGGGGCGTAAAATACGTTCGTTGGTTAAAAGGCTGCGTTCGTTTATTATGGTGTAACTTCCATCAAACCAAGAACTAATTTCGGAACTGTCAAAACTTTTTTGTAATTTTTTCTGAATCTCTTCCAATTCAGTTTCGTTAATTAATCCATTGTTCAGCGCTTTCAAACATGCCTTTTTTATGTCTGCTTTTGTCACTATTTCCGAAAGAATATCGTGAATTATTTTTCCTGTATTTTTTATGGATGTGTTTTTCTCGCCTTCAATTAAAAAATCATCGCCCGACGTGCGCAATTTTAGTTTCTTGCTAAAATCGTTGAACTGGTATTTTTTTACTACTACAGAATTAGATTCTTTAGTTTTGCTCGAAAACTGAGGAATTGTTCCAAACTCAAAAACAGTATTTTCATCCTTCCAACATTCCGAAAATTCATCTTTATTTGCTAAAGTATCCAATGATTTTTTTAACAAATGGTGCATCGATTTTCCCTGTGTTTTGCTTTTTTCATTTGGCGCCGGACAATTAATAACCAATGCCGATTTTGCACGTGTAAATGCCACATAAACCAGGTTAAACGAATCGATAATATAATTTACTTTCTCCTCGTAATAAATATCTTGAAAATGCGATTTTTCTATTTGAGTTCCGGCTTTTACCGGTAGCAATGGAAATTGATTAAACGGCTTTTGTTTTGGCGTACACCAAAGTGTTGGTGCATTTTGTCCACTCCAACTGGTTGTCCAGTCTAACATGGGTAGAAGCACCGCTTTGTATTCCAGTCCTTTCGATTTATGCACAGTTAGCAAACGGATAGAATCTATATCTTCGTTTACATTTACCGAGGTTCGGTAGCCTTTTTCGTTCCACCAAAAAAGTAGATTCGATAGGTCGTTGGAAAGGGAGGTTTTTAATTCGCCAGACTTATCAATTAAAGTTTGTAAAAATGGCAATTCGCTTGCAATTTCAAACAATTCAAATTGTGAACAGATTTGTGTAATGGTTTCATCCAACGAAGTGAGTAGTATT
>JABMPI010000702.1 GCA_013203755.1 Bacteroidota bacterium | reverse complement strand
TGCATGTTACCGGTTCCTTTAAATTCTTCGAATATTACGTCGTCCATTTTCGAACCAGTTTCGGTTAATGCAGTCGAAATAATAGTTAATGAACCACCCTCTTCAATGTTTCTTGCCGCACCAAAGAATCTTTTTGGTTTGTGTAATGCGTTGGCATCAACACCACCCGACAGTACTTTCCCTGACGGTGGTTGAACGGTATTGTATGCACGTGCCAAACGAGTAATTGAATCCAATAGAATAACCACATCGTGACCACATTCTACCATTCTTTTTGCTTTCTCCAAAACAATGTTTGCAATACGAACATGTTTGTCTGCCGGTTCATCAAAAGTTGATGATATTACTTCAGCCTTTACACTTCGTGCCATGTCGGTAACCTCCTCCGGACGTTCGTCGATAAGAAGAACAATCATATAAACTTCGGGATGGTTAGCAACAATTGCGTTGGCAATTTCTTTTAATAATACTGTTTTACCAGTTTTTGGTTGAGCAACAATTAAACCACGTTGTCCTTTACCGATTGGAGCAAACATGTCAATAATTCGAGTAGAAATATTGTCGTGTCCGTTACCTGTTAAATTAAATTTTTCGTCTGGAAAAAGCGGTGTAAGGTGTTCAAACGGAACGCGGTCGCGAATGTAATCGGGACTCCTTCCGTTGATTTCATTTACCTTAATAAGCGGGAAATATTTTTCACCTTCTTTGGGTGGACGAATAGTTCCGGTAATAGTATCACCTGTTTTTAATCCAAATAATTTTATTTGCGATTGAGACACATAAATATCGTCGGGCGAATTCAAATAATTAAAGTCTGAAGAGCGCATAAAACCATAACCATCTTGCAAGATTTCCAGAACCCCGGTATTTGAAATTATACCTTCAAATTCGTATTGTTTGTTTTTCTGCCGATTGTTTTGATTCTCAACATTTGGTTTTTGATATTTTGGTTTTTCTTCCGGTTTCTCTTTATTTGTTACAATAGGTTGAGCAGGAGCTGTTACCGGCTTTTCTTTTTGTTCTTTTACAGGAGCCTGTTTTTGTTCTATCTCAGAAGCCTGTTTTTGTACCTCAACTTTGGGTTTAAGTTTTACTTCTAAACGAGGTTTTGTCTCCTCTTTTGGAGTAATTATTATAGGCTGTGGTTTTTGCTCTTGTTCCATTTCTGGAGCTTTTTCACGATTAAAACCCTTTATTATTGCTTTAATTTGGTCTTGGCGAGATTGAACGCCATCGTTTTTTTGCACAGGCTTTTTCTTTTTGCCACTCTCAACCTTTTCACGTTTGATAATTGGCTCAATACGTTCTCTGCGAGGACGTTTGTTTCTATTGAGATCTTCGTTTGGTGCGTTGAAATTTTCAGTTACAGGCTGTTGAGGTTTCTTTCGAAATGCGCTCAAAATTCCTTTATCTTCGTTTATTTGCTCTTTTGGAGCAACCTTACGTTCTCTCTTTTCCGCATCCTGAACGGCTTGCGTATCAAGAATTTTATATATTAAATCTTGTTTTTTAAATGATTCAATTCGCTTTATATCCAGTCCTTTAGCGATTTCTCGTAGTTCGGATACAAGCTTTGTATTAAGTTCTAAAATATCGTACATTAGTTTTATTGTTATTCCTCTTTTGTGAAAAGTTGATGATTAAAATAATTGGAACAATTGACGTGAGGATGAGAATTCTTTAAAATCCGATGCAAGTATAGACAATTACTTACTACTAAACAAAAATAAAAAATAAAATTATTGCTTTTTCTCAAATCTCAAGCTAATTTAGTCTTTTGTTATCTATTTTACAAGAATATTAATCAAGTAGGATTGTAAGTACTTTTGAGTATAACGTAAAAAAATCGCAAAAGTTTAAAAATGAAATTAAATAGCTTTAAAAACGAATGTTGTATTTCAATTTCAACCTTACCGCACTTTCGGCCAAATAGAATTCAGTATTGGCGCGTAGGTAATTGGAAGTCCAAACTAAAATAATTTCGTTGCCTGGTTTTAATATCCACTGAAAACGTGACTGCCAACCCAAACTTTCACTTGCATTGTCGTATTGAAAATAGTTATAAAGCGTAACATTTGGACTAAATAAAATATTGGCGTTAACTTGGTAAATGTTGGCAGTGAATTTTCCTCCTGGCAAGTCTACGTTACTTTGTGTAAATGTTCCTCCCAGAAAAAATGGTACTGCTACTTTCCAATTGGCTTGTAAAATAATGTCTTTTCTGTAACCATTATAAAAATCACCAAATCCGTAAGTTGCTTCTCCCCAAACATTTCGCGCACCTTTTGTTTCCAGTCCTAGTTTCTGATACCACCATTCGTAGGCTCCATTTTGAATTACAATATCATCAAAAATATTAAAGTCTTCATTTAATAATTCGTATTGATTTATAAGAGAATATCGAATCCGTTCACCTGACAAAAAACGAATTTCCAGTGGAGAGATTTCAATCTCGCGGGTTTCCAGTTCGCTTGTTTCAATGTTGTTTATATAATCGAACTCTAATCCAAATTCCAATTGCATAATTCCCCACTTATTTGGACGAGGGCCAAACTCAAATTCTCCATATGATTCACGAATATTTGTACGGGGAACAAAACCCATTCCTGCAACGAAATTTTTTCCTATTTCGTGATATCCCAATCGTGCACTTATTAAATCGTTAGGGTAAACTGCTTGTGCTCCCCACGAACCGTCATTTCCATTTTTCCCATCGGTGTTCGATTTTAGCCCAAACAGAAAAAACGAGAGGTTTTTATTTCCTTGAAATGTAGATGTTGAAAGTTTCAAATCTGCACCGGTTAGTAAATTGCTTTCTTCACCCAAAGAACTAAGTGCATTTCCATAGGTACCAATAATTCCAATCGACGATTGTTTCCACAAATTTTTACTTACTCTGGCTACTGAGAAATTGTTTTGACCTGTTTCGCGTGCATCGTTTATGTGCATCATTCCAATGTTCCAATTGTCTACCTGCCCCGTTAGTTTAGCTCCAACATTAATAGGAATAGGATTACCATCGGTATCTAATCCCATTCTTCGTGAGAAAAAAGGGATAATGCTTTTTGCCACCGGACTCTCCCTGTCGCCTTCTATTCCGAATTGGAAATAGTTGGCTCCATCTAAAAAGAAATCTCGTTTTTCAGGATAGTGTAATCCAAAACGGGTAAGATTTATCTGACGGTCGTCTACTTCGGTTTCAGCAAAGTCGGTATTTATACTTAACGACGACTTTAAACTTGGTGTTAATTGATAAAACAGGTCAATTCCGCCAGTAAGACTGGGGTCGTTTTTTTCGCCTTTTTTTGTATTTATACCAGTAACTAAATAGGGCGAAACATCTAATCCAATTCCCTGAGTAATATTTTCAATACCATCTAAAGTGCCTGCATCAGAAACCTGAAATTTGTGTGTATTTAAGTTGGCAACGGGCCAATATGCCACTTCCAATTTATTTACAATATTCCGAATTAATTTTATTCCCCACTGTTTACTCTCTTTGTCAAATCCCATTGTTTTAAATGGAATAGCCAATTCTGCTTCCCACCCATAATCTGTAATTTTTGATTTCCCTGTCCAAAGTCCGTCCCACTGCTTGTTAAATGCAGCTCCGTTTTCGCTAACAATTGCGTCGCCAATCGATCCACGTGGTCCAATCTGAAACCAGTAGCCATTTCTTTTGTCGTTATAAGTATCTAGTATAATCTGAATGCGGTCGTCTTTGCCCAAACTAACATCTCGTGCCATTTCTTTTGCAATAATGTCTTTGGGATCCGACCAGCATTTCATTGCAAAATAAATGTTGTTGGCATCGTAACAGATTAACATTTCTGTTCTGTCCGAAATTGGAGCGCCTTCGTTGGGTTCGCGTTGGTAAAATTTATCTACAACAAATGCTTCGTCCCAAACGGCTTCGTTTACTCGGCCATCTATAACTGGAGGGTTTTCGATTCGAACTGCATGAATGGAATTTTGTGCATGAATTGGTTGAATTGCCGCACAAATTATTGCCAAAGAAAAAAGTATCTGTTTCAATGATTTAGGTTTAAAAAATTTAAGGGTGCTAAAGTAATAAAAAAAGGTTTACTTAATTCCCAATACCCGAATTACGGCTGCATTCCCTTGGTGGAAAGATCCTTCATCTAAATCCATGTTGGTTTCAATAATATTCAATTTTGAAAATGAATTAAAGTCCTTTTGTAGTTCCTGCTCCGAAAAAAGCATATCAATGTTTCCCGGACCTCCTGATGTATTGTTTATCTGTTTTTTTGAAAATCCTTCCAGAATCAGCGTTCCTCCCGGTTTTAAAAAAGTCATCAGTTTTTTGTGGTATTCATTTCTTTTTAACGGATGCATGTGTGCAAACACCAATACTATACAATCGAATTGTTCTTTTTGAAAAACTACATTTTCATAACTATCGATCAGATAATTAATTTGAACACCCTTTTTTTGAGCCAGCAATTCTGCTTTATTCTTCCCCTCAATACTTGGGTCGAATGCCGTTACATTCCAACCTAAAGTAGCTGCAAAAACGGCATTTCTGCCTTCTCCTTCGGCAGGAAAAAGAATTTTACACGGAGTTAACTTCTCCAGTTCTTGTTTAATAAATAGTCAAACCTTAAAAAGCCAGATATTTTGAGGGTTTAATTTTTGGAAAAATAATAGTTTGCAAAAATTAATAATTTGAAATAGGTCAAAAAGAATTTGCTCTTTAATTCTATTGAGCAT
>JABMPI010000701.1 GCA_013203755.1 Bacteroidota bacterium | reverse complement strand
TTTTTTGCTTTGTTGTGAATAAAAATAACTACGCCTAATTTCCCGAAAAGCTATCTGCATTGAGTATATTTCAAATAAGCAAAAACTTCAGAAATTAGGATACAAATGAAAGATTCAAATTATACCAAGTTATTCTTTTTCGAAAAGCAACTTTTAAGTTCTGTTTTACGTCTTATACCAAATACATGTTAAAACAATTTTTAGCGATCATTTTGATATGTTTTTGGTATTACTATTGTTTTTAAACTTAAAAAGATGAAGACATTAAAACATTACATCTATCTGACATTTATCACGCTACTTTTTGTTTTAACAAATTGCGCAGAAGAATTAACTTCATATGAAGATCCATTGAATCTACAATCCGAAGAATTTACCTTTATCCCAAAATCGCCAAAAACAAATTTAGATGTTAGTCTGGTTTACTATGGATGCAGTTATAATGTGACAACTTCTGTAACAATCGAAAACAAAAACATAAAGGTGAAAAAGCATTTTAATGGTGCCATGAAAAGACCTTGCATTTTGATGCAAGATACCATTTCGTTCGGAAAATTAAATGAAGGCAATTACCGGGTTACGCTTGAAATAATAGATATAAATCCATTTGCCAACGATTCAATTTTTTCCACTGAAACGAAGACCTTAACCGTAATTAACAGGTAATTATCCTCTTTTATTCATCTCTACTTATAAATCTAATTCTGAATTTGCTTTTATTACATTTGCACTAATTTAAAAGATGAAACGAGCATGTATTTTTTTTTGCACACAGGATGATGATTATAAGCGAGTTCCATATGATACCATAAAAGCCAAACAATTATAATCATATGAAAATAGTGCGCATTAAACAGTTAAAGTATCTCTTCCAAAAATGGCTTATTCTGCCCTGGCTGGCCATTATAACATTTTTTTTAACCGAATATTTTGCCCGCCACCCACATTTATCAGAAACAATATATTCGCAAAGAACTTACCCAATAATTGCCAAAATTATTTCGAATTTAAGTTTTGTTTTCCCTTTTTCGCTCGACGATATATTCTATGTTTTACTAATTATTTCTGCACTCCTTTTACTCTCTCTTTTAATTATCCGAAAAATTTCTTTGAAAAATACAGGTAAAATAATACTGAATACATTGACAGCTATTTATTTTCTTTTTTACTTTTTATGGGGATTCAATTATTTCAGGGAAGACTTAAATAATCGGCTCAATTTGGCTGAACAAAAACCCGATGCCAATCAACTTATATTACAACTGGAAACTTTAATTGAAAATACAAATAACACTTTATGCACCTTTGAGGAATTTGATAAAAATGAGGTTGATTCCTTAATTGAAGAGTCGTACAAAAAACTTGCTTTTGCATTAAAAATAAACTACCCCGCAGGAAAACGGAAAGACAAAAAAATTACATTCAGCGGCTTTTTTGCCCAAGCAGGAATCTCAGGTTATTATGGGCCTTTTTTTAACGAAGTTCATGTAAATACAAATGTTTTGGCTGTGGAATATCCCTTCGTTTTGGCACACGAAAAAGCGCATCAGTTTGGAATTACCAGCGAAGCTGAAGCCAATTTTTATGCGTGGTTAGTCTGCACAAATAGCAATTCGAAACAACTTCAATATTCTGCCAATTTGCACATTCTCCGATTCTTTATCTATCAAAGTTATCAATTAGATGGGTACCCGGAAATTATCTCCAGACTTGACGAAAATGCAAAAAATGATTTCATTAGAATAAGAGAGAACTGGATGAATTTACGCAATGAAAAAGTAGATAAAGTAGCATCGAAAGTAAACGACACTTATTTAAAAACCAACAAAGTTGAAAAGGGAATTGAGGATTATAAAGGAGTAGTAAAATTTGTAATGGATTATTCCCAGGATTCTGTTTTTCAAAAAAGAATAAACTAAATGCTTTTTTAACCCGAACAAACCGGACAACCTGTTCTTTTGGTAATATTTATTTTCTGAAAAGACATGTCGCGCAAATCCATGGTTAGTAATTTTCCTGCTAACGTTTCGCCTAAATTTGAGATCACTTTTATTGCTTCCATGGCACCCAAACAAGCAACCGTGCCGGAAACCGCCCCAAAAACAGGAAACCGTCTTTTCCATGCAGCAGGTTTTTCGGGATACAAACAGGCCAAACAGGGAGTTTGCCCGGGAATAATTGTTGTGATTTGTGCTTCCAATTCATACATGGCACAATCAACTAATACTTTATTTTGTTTTACAACTTCGCGGTTCATTAACAGTCGCTCTTCGAATAACGGTGCTGCATCTACAATTACATCGGCTTGTGCAACCAAAGCTGCTACATTACTTTCGTTTATATTTTCGCCAACCGCAACAATTTCCAATCGTGGATTTAACTCTTTTAATCTCCGCTCAACCGATTCGATTCTGGATTTACCCAACCCGGCATCGGTCATTAATAACTGTCGGTTTAAATCGCTGGGGACGACATTTCCACCGTGTGCCAAAATAAGTTTGCCAATGCCTGCCGCAGCCAACTCGTATGCCACAACACTGCCCAATCCTCCGCAACGTGAGATCAACACTGAACTGTTTTTTAGCTTCTCCTGTCCCTCTATTCCAAATCCGGGAACATCAAGCTGCCATTCGTAAACAGCCAATTCTTTTTCTGTTAATCTTTTC
>JABMPI010000700.1 GCA_013203755.1 Bacteroidota bacterium | reverse complement strand
CTCTATACTTTTTTTCTTTTACTGAAAACTTCGACTGAGACTGCGACTTTCCTTTACCTGAAAACCGCGACTGCGACTGCGACTTCCTCTCTTCCCCTTATCTTTCCAGCGTAACACTCACTTTCTCAATTTCCCCACCCATTGGAGGATTCATTTTCGAAATCTTTACTTTAGCATTCTCAAGATTAGAAAATTCTGCGAATAAAACATCCAAAATCCGATTGGCAACATTTTCCAGCAAACGGGATTTAACGGCCATCTCTTTTTGAATAAGTGTATAAACTGCCTGATAGTTTAATGCATCATTTAAATCGTCGGAAAGTGCAGCTTTGTTGCAATCTACACCCAGCTGTAAATTAACAATAAAGTCGTTCCCAACAATCTGTTCTACTTCAAAATGACCGTGGTAGGCATAGAAATGCATCCCTTCAATTTCAATTAATCCCATTGTTTTTTCTGCGAAATTAAAAATAAGTGTTTAAAGACGATAAAAATTGGGGGTGTTAATCGTTCTCACAAATCATTTTTTAATTTTGCATGCTTAATTACCGGGTTAAAAAACATCAAATGACTGATAAAAATAATACAACCGAGAATACTGAGGTTCAAAAAAAGGCAAATTTTATTGACCTTCAAATTGAAGAAGATTTGAAGCAAGGGAAAAACGATAATCGTGTACATACCCGGTTTCCTCCCGAACCAAACGGGTATTTACACATTGGTCATGCAAAATCTATTTGTTTGAATTTTGGGATTGGCGAAAATTTTAATGGCAAAACCAATTTGCGTTTCGACGACACAAATCCTTCGAAAGAAGAGACCGAATATGTTGATTCGATTATGGAAGATGTGCGCTGGTTGGGATTCGATTGGGATAATGAACCGTATTTTGCTTCCGATTATTTTGAAAAGCTACATGAGTTTGCGTGTAAATTAATAAGTGAAGGGAACGCATACATAGACGACCAAAATGCAGAAACCATTAGCAATCAGAAAGGTACGCCAACCCGTCCGGGTATTGAAAGTCCGCACAGAAATCGTTCTGCTGAAGAAAGTTTGGATTTGTTTAAACGAATGACCGCCGGAGAATTTGACGAAGGTGCTTGTGTTTTACGTGCCAAAATTGATATGGCGTCGCCAAATATGCACATGCGCGACCCAATTATTTATCGCATTATGAAAGCGCACCACCACCGAACAGGCGATAAATGGTGTGTTTACCCCATGTACGATTTTGCACACGGACAGTGCGATTATTGGGAAGGAATTACCCACTCGATTTGTACCCTGGAATTTGAAGTTCATCGCCCTTTATATGATTGGTTTGTAAATCGGTTGCAAGAAACAGATTATCGTCCGCGCCAAATAGAGTTCGCCCGTTTGAATCTAACATACACGGTTATGAGTAAACGTAAATTACTCGAATTGGTAAAAGACGGTCATGTAAATGGATGGGACGACCCGCGGATGCCCACGATTTCTGGCTTGCGCCGACGTGGTTACACACCAGAGTCGATACGTAATTTTTCTGATAAAATTGGAGTGACCAAAGTGAATGGGATGATTGATGTTACGCTGTTGGAACACAGTGTAAAGGAACATTTGAATAAAACAGCGCAGCGTGTTATGGGCGTTTTGAACCCGCTGAAAGTGGTAATTACCAACTATCCCGAAAATCAATCTGAAGAGTTGGATGCTGTAAATAATCCTGAAGATGAAACGATGGGTAAACGTAAAGTTCCGTTTTCGCGCGAATTATATATCGAGCGCGAAGATTTTATGGAAGAGCCACCTCGTAAGTTTTTTCGTTTGGGACCAGGACGCGAAGTACGTTTGCGTTACGCTTATTTTATTACCTGTAACGATGTAATTAAAGATGAAAACGGTGAAATAACAGAATTGCATTGCACCTACGATCCCGCTTCGAAAGGTGGAAATTCACCCGACGGACGAAAAGTAAAAGCCACATTGCACTGGGTTTCTGTTGAGCATGCAGTAAAATCGGAGGTTAGGTTGTACGACAGATTATTTAGCGATGAAAATCCGGATGGACACAAGGAGATAGATTTTAAAGAATTTATGAATTCCGATTCATTACAAGTTTTACCCGGGTGTTACATCGAACCATTTGTTAAAGATGCCAAGCCACTCGACCATTTTCAGTTCGAAAGATTGGGCTATTTTAACCTCGATCCCGACTCAACCACAGAAAAGCCTGTGTTTAACAGAACGGTACAACTCCGCGATTCGTGGGCAAAAGCACAACAGAAATAATAACAGACAAAAGATACTCAATTCAGATAGCTTTTCGGGAATTTAAGCGTAGTTATTTTTATTCACAACAAAGCAAAAAACTGCGTTGTAACAGGTTACTACAAAGTTTTTTAATGAAGGTGTGGATAAAAAGAACAAGTATAAAAACCGAAAAGCTATTTGGT
>JABMPI010000699.1 GCA_013203755.1 Bacteroidota bacterium | reverse complement strand
TTTACTTTTGTAAATGACTGTTTTCAAAACGAGAGTAACGCAGTATTTGGCGTTCTCTTGCAAAGACTATTTGTATTCGTCCCAGCTTTTAATCGAAATATCGCTAATATCGTACTTGCAAATTCCATAGAGAAATGCACTGGAAACCCTCGCATTAGTAATTAGCGGAATATTATAATCGATTGCACTTCTTCGAATTTTATACCCATTCTCAAGTTCTCTTGGAGTATGGTTTTTCGGAATATTAATAACCAAATCAATTTTCCTTTCTTTTATAAAATCCATTGTATTTGGAGTCTTCTCCTCTTCGTCGGGCCAGTGAAGTAGTGTGTTTTTAACGCCATTATCCTGAAAGAAACGATGAGTCCCCTCCGTGGCGAAAATATTATATCCTCGCTCTTGAAGTAATTTTGCACTGGTTAATAATTCAACTTTCCCACGAGACGGACCAGATGAAATAAGAACATTTTTAACGGGCATTTTATATCCAACCGATAGCATTGCCTTTAAAATTGCTTCGTAGTAATTTTCTCCAATACAGCCTACTTCTCCGGTAGACGACATGTCAACTCCCAGAACAGGGTCGGCATTTAGCAAACGTGCAAACGAGAATTGCGGTGCTTTTACACCTACATAATCTAACTCAAAAAACGATTTGTCAGGTTTGGGAACATCAATTCCCAACATCACTTTTGTTGCAATTTCAATCAGGTTTAGTTTCATTACTTTCGAAACGAAAGGGAAACTTCGTGAAGCCCTGAGGTTACATTCAATAACTTTTATATCGTTGTCTTTTGCCAAAAACTGCATGTTAAAAGGTCCTGTAATTTCCAATCCCTTTGCAATTTGACGGGCAATTTTCTTAACTCTGCGAATTGTCTCCACATACAATTTTTGTGGAGGGAAAACAATGGTTGCATCGCCCGAGTGAACACCGGCAAATTCCACATGTTCAGAAATAGCATAAGCAATCATCTCTCCATTATTGGCAACTGCGTCAACTTCAATTTCTTTGGCTTGCTCAATAAATTCGGTTACTACAACCGGGTGTTCTTTCGAAACATTAGCAGCCATTTCAAGGAAATTCACTAATTGGTTAGGGTTCGAAACCACATTCATGGCAGCTCCTGATAAAACGTACGAAGGACGAATTAGCAAAGGATAACCTACAAGGTCCACAAATTTGTGAATCTCCTCGATGGTTGAAAGTCGTGCCCAACGTGGTTGGTCAATTTTTAAATCATCTAAAAGAGAAGAGAATTTTTCGCGGTCTTCGGCATTATCAATTTTTATTGCTGAAGTTCCTAAAATCGGAACGTTCTGTCCGTGCAGTTTCATTGCCAGGTTATTCGGAATTTGACCTCCCACAGAAACAATAACTCCATGTGGATTTTCCAAATCAACAATATCCATAACACGCTCAAAAGTTAGCTCGTCGAAATAGAGACGGTCGCAAGTGTCGTAATCCGTACTAACTGTTTCCGGATTGTAGTTAATCATTATCGAGCGGTAATTTTCCTTTTTAATGGTATTTACCGCGTTTACGCTACACCAGTCGAATTCAACCGAGCTCCCAATTCTGTATGCTCCCGAACCCAGAACAATTACCGATTTATCGTCGTTTAAAAATTCAATATCATGCTCGGTACCGTTATAAGTCATGTACAGGTAATTCGTTTGCGCAGGATATTCACCTGCCAGCGTATCAATCTGTTTTACATAGGGAACAACTCCTTTTGATTTCCGATAATCCCTAACTTTTAATAAGTCCTGGTTTATGTTGGTATTCTTACTGTTCAATACTAGCCTTGCAATCTGGAAATCAGAAAATCCGGCTTTTTTCGAAAGTTTTAATAAATCAACTTCAAGCTTATTTAATTCATTAACTTTTTCAAGTTCATTTTTTATATTGAATATGTTCTTCAGTTTTTGAAGAAACCAACGGTCGATTTTTGTCTTTTCATAAATTTTATCAATCGAGTATCCTTTATTGAATGCTTCGGTGATTGCAAATATCCTGCGGTCGGTTGGGTTGCTCAATTCCTCATCAATTGCTGCAATACTTATTTCTTCGTTATTGGCTACAAAACCGTGCATCCCAATTCCAACCATTCGAATGCCTTTTTGAATAGCTTCTTCGAAGCTACGACCGATGGCCATAATTTCGCCCACACTTTTCATCGAGCTTCCAAGATTTTTCGAAACGCCAACAAATTTAGTTAAATCCCAACGAGGAATTTTCACTACACAATAGTCGAGTGCAGGTTCAAAAGCGGCAGTAGTTACTTTGGTTACCGAATTTTTCAATTCATGTAAACCATAACCAAGACCCAATTTTGCCGCTACAAAAGCCAGCGGATAACCGGTTGCTTTCGATGCAAGAGCCGATGAACGAGACAGACGGGCATTTACCTCAATTACACGGTAATCTTCGGAATGTGGATCGAGCGCAAACTGAACGTTACATTCACCAACAACGCCTACCCGGCGAATAATTTTTATTGAAACTGCCCGTAGTTTATGGTATTCAGCATTAGAAAGTGTTTGCGAAGGAGCAACAACAATACTCTCGCCGGTGTGAATTCCCAGCGGATCGAAATTCTCCATGTTACAAACGGTAATACAATTGTCGTATTTGTCGCGTACCACTTCGTATTCAACTTCTTTCCAGCCTTTTATAGATTCCTCGACTAATATTTGCGGTGAATAGGTAAATGCTTTTGAAGCCAAAGCTTCAAGTTCTTTTTGGTTTTCGCAGAAACCACTTCCCAAACCACCTAAAGTGTAAGCCGCGCGGATAATAATTGGGAACCCAACTATTTTGGCTGCATCGCGAGCTTGCTCCATGTTTAGGGCTGCAATGCTTTTGGGTGTGTAAACATCAATCTCCTTCAGCATGTTAGCGAAAATTTCGCGGTCTTCTGTGTCGATTATGGATTGAACTGGTGTTCCTACAACTTGAATGTTGTATTTTTCCAGTATTCCCGATTTGTACAGGGCAACACCGCAATTTAATGCAGTTTGTCCGCCAAAAGCGAGTAAAATACCTTGTGGATTTTCCTTTTTTATAACCTCTTCAACAAAATAAGGAGTTATTGGAAGAAAATATATTTTGTCGGCAATGTCTTCCGAAGTTTGGATTGTAGCAATGTTTGGGTTAATAAGAATGGTTTCAACACCCTCCTCTTTTAGCGCTTTTAGCGCTTGCGAACCGGAGTAGTCAAATTCACCGGCTTCCCCAATTTTTAATGCTCCCGAACCGAGGATGATTGCTTTTTTAATATTTGTCTTTATCATTGCTTGTATGTTGAATTGCGAAAGATGAATATTGATTTATTTAGAATTGTCAGCTTTGTATTTTTCTACGCTGCTCATAAAATCGTCAAATAAAAATTCTGTATCTGTTGGTCCGCTTGAAGCTTCCGGATGAAACTGTGTGGAAAAGAAAGGCAATGATTTGTGCCTTATTCCTTCGTTGGTTTCATCGTTAACATTGGTGAACATAGCTTCCCAATCTTCTGGTAATGTTTTGGTCTCAACAGCAAAGCCATGATTTTGTGAGGTAATATAACACTTGTTAGTTCCCTGCAACAGCACTGGTTGGTTATGGCTTCGGTGACCGTATTTTAATTTGTAAGTTTCTGCTCCGGCGGCACGAGCTAAAAGCTGGTTGCCAAGGCAAATTCCCATAATTGGTTTCTCTTCGGCAATAACCGATTTAATGTGTTTAACAGTTATGTCGCAAAGAGCTGGGTCGCCCGGGCCGTTGGAAATAAATACACCGTCAAACTCTTCGTTGGTAAAATCGTAATCCCAAGGAACGCGAATTACTGTTGCATTTCTGTCTATCAAACAGCGAATGATATTATTTTTTACACCGCAGTCAATTAGTACTACTTTGTACTCGCCATCACCATAAATCTCTTTCTCTTTACAACTGGCAATCGCCACAAGATTTTCTTTGTTAGGGTCGTAAAAATCAGTGGTTTCCTCCTCAAATTCAATCTTCCCAAGCATCGAACCTTTCTCACGTAAAATTTTTGTTAAGGCTCGTGTGTCGATGTCAAAAATGCCTGGAATTTTGGCTTCCTTCAACCAATCAGATAAACTTTTTTCAGCATTCCAGTGGCTGAATTCAAATGAATAATCTGAAACAATTAGCCCAGTAATGTGCAACTTGTGTGATTCGTAAAACTTATGAATTCCATTTTCCTTTTTATTGAATGGTACTCCATAGTTGCCAATCATTGGGTATGTGGAAACTAAAATTTGTCCGGTGTACGAAGGGTCGGTTAAACTTTCGGGATACCCTGTCATTGCTGTGTAAAATACTACTTCACCAGCAACCGATTTTTCACTTCCAAACGATTTTCCTGCAAATACAGTTCCGTCTTCCAGAGTGAGTTTTGCTTGTTTTACTTTCAACATATTTCGGTTATTCTATTAAAAAAATGCGCTTAAACTATAAATAGTTCAAACGCATCCTCGTATAATCTTATGTATTAATAATTTTTTTTCTCTTGTTCATCGAAGTCTAAATGACGATGTTAATATCATTATCGCTGCAAAAATACAAATATTTCTTAAACTTTTGCTTGTTGTTATAAAAAAATGTATAAATTTGCAGTGTAAATGAATAAATATACATAATGAAACGACCGTCTTAAATTGGTCGATTTGAAGAGAAGACTTTCTGGAGGGAGTTCCATCGAATATTGTAAAAAATAAATAGTATTAAAGAGATGAAAAATCGAGTTCAAAGACAACTTGAAGTCAGGAAAATAATTTTGAAGGGCAATATGCATAGTCAGGATGAATTATTGAATGAATTGAAGCAAAATGGATTTGATTTAACGCAGGCAACTCTGTCGCGAGACCTTAAAGTTTTGCAAGTTGCCAAAGTTCCACATCCGGTAAAAGGGTACGTTTATTCCATTCCTGGTGGTGTGCAAAACATGCTAACTTCAGAAATAAATAAAGTGAATTATTTGGCTGATGGTTTTAGGGACTTAAATTTTTCGGGAAATCTGGCGGTTTTACTAACCATGCCCGGCTATGCAAGTAGTATTGCTGCAGTTTTAGATGGAGCAAATTCCTGGGAGATTTTAGGGACAATTGCTGGCGACGACACGATTTTAATTGTACAAAGAGAAGGAATTTCAAAGGCGGATTTAATAAGTGCATTAATTAGAATCATGCCCAATTTGAAAAAGAAAATATAATTGCAGGTATTTAATGAAGGAGTTGAAAGATATAAAGATTGAAGTTGCGGGGTCGGATCATATAAAATATATTGACGATATAAATGATGCCATTGATATAGCCTCGAAGCAACGGGGGACGGGTATTGCACGGAGAACTTTCGAATATCTTGAGGAAAAGATGAATGCAGGGAAAGCAATTATTGCCCTGGATAATGAAAAATTTGCAGGTTTTTGTTACATCGAGGTCTGGCAGGAAAAAGGATTTGTGGCTAATTCAGGATTAATTGTAGTTGAAGAATATCGTGGAATTGGGTTGGCAAAAGAGATTAAAAGAAAGGCTTTTCAATTGTCTCGCCAACGATATCCAAAGTCGAAAATATTTGGATTAACTACCGGATTGGCGGTTATGAAAATTAACCACGAATTGGGTTATCGACCAGTTACTTTTTCTGAACTTACCGATGATGATATGTTTTGGAACGGTTGTAAAAGCTGTGTGAATTACGATATTTTGGAACGTACAGAACGTACGAAATGTTTGTGTACAGGAATGTTGTATAATCCGGCCTGGGAAGAGCCCAATTTTCCAAACGGAAATGGAATTCGAAAAAGAAGTTTGCTGGAGAATATAAAGAAATTGAATCCGGTAGGAGGGAAAAAAGGTAAAGGGAGTTTTTTTAATTTAAGAAAGAAGAAATAGAAGAGTGGTGATGCGCTTTTGTACGATTTGAAAGAGAGTTGGATTCAGACAGCGCAAGAAAAGGAATAGTTTTAAGATTTGAATTTAGGAGGAATACCGCTCTTTTTAAGATAATATGTTATGAGTAAAAAATTAGTTTTAGCATTTAGTGGAGGTTTGGACACTTCGTTTTGCGTGAAATATTTGATTGAAGAAAAAGGTTACGATGTTTACACCGCCATTGCAAATACAGGCGGTTTCTCTGACGATGAATTAATAGCCATTGAAGAGCGAGCCTATAAGTTGGGTGCGAAAAAACACGTAACACTCGATGTAACCGAAGAATATTACCAAAAATGTATTCGTTACATGGTTTTCGGAAACATACTTCGAAATAATACTTATCCGATTTCTGTGAGTTCTGAACGGGTTTTTCAGGCAATTGCAACTATAAATTATGCCAAGGAAATTGGTGCTGCTTACATCGCGCACGGAAGTACCGGAGCTGGAAACGACCAAATTCGCTTCGATCTTACTTTTCAGGTTTTAGCTCCCGAAATTGAAATAATTACTCCAACCCGCGATTTATTGCTAAGCCGCCAATATGAAATCGATTATTTGAAAGAGCACGGTTTCGAAGCAGAATTTACCAAAATGGAGTATTCTATAAATCAAGGTTTATGGGGAACAAGTGTTGGCGGAAAAGAAACATTAAAATCGAACACAAATTTACCAAGCGAGGCATATCCAAGTCAGTTGGAAGCAACCGAAGAGAAAACAATTGAATTGGGTTTTGTGAAAGGTGAGCTAAAATCGATTGACGGGCAAACCTATAAAAGTGGTGCGGATATTATTAGAGCGTTGGAAACAATGGCATCGAAATATGCAATTGGTAGAGATACGCACGTTGGCGATACAATTATTGGTATTAAAGGAAGAGTTGGTTTTGAGGCTGCCGCACCAATTATTACAATTAAAGCGCACCAATTATTGGAAAAACATACACTTACCAAGTGGCAAAATTATTGGAAAGAGCAACTGGCAAATTGGTACGGAATGTTCTTGCACGAAGCAATGTATCAAGAGCCGGTGATGCGAAACATGGAAAAATTTATTGAAGATACGCAGACAAATGTTACCGGAAAAGTAATTGTGAAACTGAAACCTTATCATTTTGAATTGGTAGGAATTGAGTCCGATCACGATTTAATGAACTCAGATTTTGGTGAATATGGCGAAACAGTTACTGCGTGGACCGCGGACGATATTAAGGGCTTTACAAAAATAATGTCGACTTCTTTGAAAGTTTATAATGCCGTAAATAAAACATTATAAAAGAACGTCGATTAACGAATTGTGAATATTGATTTTAGATTTTCTTAAATCATTATTCCTGATTCTTAAATCATTATTCATAATTCAAATGAAATGATAAAGGTTGGAATTATAGGAGGGGCAGGATACACAGCAGGCGAGTTGCTGCGAATATTGTTGAATCATTCTGAAGCTGAAATTGGCTTTGTGCAAAGTACAAGTAACGCCGGAAATTTAATTTCTGATGTTCATATTGATTTGTTGGGCGACACCGATTTGGTATTTACTGCTGAGATGCCATTTGAAACGGTTGATGTTATTTTCCTTTGTATGGGACATGGCAAATCTATTGAGTTTATTGAAAATAATAATCTCCCTGAATCGTTGAAAATAATCGATTTAAGCCACGATTTTAGATTAAAGAGAGATGGTAACGATTTTGTTTACGGACTTCCTGAAATAAATAGAGAAGTAATTAAAAGAGCTAAAAACATTGCCAATCCTGGTTGTTTTGCAACCGGAATTCAATTGGCACTTTTGCCGCTGGCAGCTAATAATTTGTTGAGCGATGAGGTGCATGTTCATGCAATTACCGGTTCAACCGGAGCCGGACAAAACCCTACTTCTACGTCGCATTTTAGTTGGAGAAATGCTAACGTTTCAGCATATAAAGTTTTTCAGCATCAACACCAAGGCGAAATTATTCAGAGTTTAAAGCAGTTGCAAGCTGGCTTTAACAAAGATTTCAATTTTGTGCCAATTCGGGGAAATCATACACGCGGAATTTTTGTCTCGGCTTACACTAATTTTGAAGGTTCAATTGAGGAGGCAAGAGAAATTTACAACTCTTTTTACGCTGAACATCCTTTTGTTTTTGTGACCGATAAAAACCCGGCACTAAAACAAGTGGTTAATACAAATAAAGCGGTGCTATATTTAGAAAAGCACGGCAAAAAACTGGTAATTATCAGTTTAACCGATAATTTAATAAAAGGTGCATCCGGGCAAGCCGTTCATAATATGAATTTGATGTTTGGCTTGGATGAAAAATCCGGATTGAATCTGAAATCGGTTGCTTTTTAAAAATATGAATTGGAACACAGATAACACAGATTGTGCTGATTGACACAGATTTTATCCGTGAATATCTGTTTAATCAGAGTCATCAGCGTTCCGTTTAAAACAAAAAAATGAAACTATTCGACGTATATCCACTTTTTAATATAACTCCGGTAAAAGCTGAGGGCTGCAATGTTTGGGATTCAGAGGGAACAAAGTACCACGATTAATACGGAGGACATGCTGTAATCTCAATTGGGCACAGTCATCCGCATTATGTAGGAAAAATTTCTGACCAGCTTTCGCAAATTGGATTTTATTCCAATTCAATTCAAAATCCTTTACAGAATGAGTTGGCAGAAAAATTAGGTGAAATTTCGGGCTGCCCCGATTATCAGCTTTTTCTTTGTAATTCGGGTGCCGAAGCCAATGAAAATGCAATAAAACTGGCATCTTTCGTTACAGGTAAAAAGAAATTTGTTAGCTATAAAAGAGGTTTTCATGGACGTACTTCGGCAGCAGTTGCTTTAACCGACAACCCGAAAATTATTGCCCCGGTTAACGAAACTGATAATGCAATTATTCTTCCTTTTAATGATTTGGAAGCGACAGAAAAGGCACTCTCAATGGGGAATGTTGCAGCAGTAATTGTAGAAGGAATTCAAGGAATTGGTGGAATTTATGTTCCGGAAGAAGGATTTTTAGTTGAGTTAAAAAAGCTAACACAAAAATATGAAGCTCTTTTGATTTTAGATGAAATACAATCTGGTTACGGACGGAGTGGACGTTTCTTCGCATACCAATATTCCGATGTTCAGCCAGATTTAATTACTATGGCAAAAGGAATGGGCAACGGTTTTCCAATTGGTGGGGTTTTAATTCAACCCGAAATAAAACCGTGGTTTGGAATGTTGGGGACTACTTTTGGTGGAAACCATTTGGCTTGCGCTGCCGGAATTGCTGTACTGGATGTTATTCAGCAAGAAAATTTGGTTGAAAATTCACAAAAGGTTGGAAACTATTTAATGGAGAAATTGGCTGATATTAGTTCTGATTATGAAATTCGTGGTAAAGGATTGATGATTGGAATAGAATGTAAGTTTCCAATAAAAGAGCTACGTCAGAAATTGTTGTTCGATTATGGAATTTTTTCAGGAGTTTCAGGATTAAATATTGTGCGATTATTACCACCTTTAAACATAACGATTCAGGAGGCTGACCAGTTTCTGCAAGCCTTCGAAATAGTTTTTGCTGACATTTCATCGTTGTTTGTTGAACATTAAGATTTACCTGCTTGTCATTTTGTAAATTAGTTGATCATGGAAAATAAAAAAATAGGGATTATCGGAGTTGGAAACATGGGTGGTGCAATTGCCAAAGGTTTGTTGAAATCTGGCTTTGTAGCTGCAACCGATATTTTTGTTGCCGACAAAAAAGAAAGTACGCTTCAAGAGATGAAGGATTTGGGAGTAAATACTTCTAAAGATAATCTGGATGCCGTAAAAAATACCGATGTTGTAATTGTTGCAGTAAAACCGTATCACATTGAAGGAGTTATAAATGAAATAAAAGCTGAACTAAATCCGGATAAAATATTTATTTCCATTGTTGCTGGTGTTGGTATTAACGATTTGGGAGAAATGGTAGGCAAAGAAATTCCAATTTTCAGAGTAATGCCAAATACTGCGATTGCACTTCAGGAGTCGCTTACATGTATTTCGGCGAACGGAAATACCGAACATTACAAAGAATATGTAGTTGAACTATTCAATAAATTAGGTAAAACAGTTGAGATAGGAGAAGAATTAATGGCTGCTGCAACGGTGCTTTCATCGTGTGGAATTGCTTATGCACTGCGCTACATTCGTGCTGCCATGCAAGGTGGAATTGAAATTGGTTTTGGAGCAGAAATGGCTCAGTTTATTACCGCTCAAACTGTAAAAGGGGCAACCGAATTGGTATTGCAAAGTGGTAATCATCCAGAACGTGAGATCGATAAAGTAACAACTCCAATGGGAGTAACAATTACCGGATTAAACGAAATGGAACACAAAGGTTTTAGTGCCTCGTTAATTCAGGGCGTTTTAGCGTCTTATAAAAAAATAGATAAACCGAAGAAATAATAACAGATGTGGTGTTGAAATCTGCCAAATTGTTTGAAGTGTCATTTCGAATGAGGCACGAATGAGAAATCTGCCAATTTGTAATAGATTTCTCCTCATTCTTCGTCGAAATGACAACCTTAAATTGGCTCTAGCGATTCGATGAATAAAATAGAATGATTGAAATAAGTTTTTGATGAATTTCAGATATAAAAAAGTAACGATTAAAATTGGCAGCAATGTATTGGCAAAAGCCGATGGAACTTTAAATGTTTCGCGGATTGCTCATTTGGTTGACCAAATTGCTTTCCTTCATAACAATGGAGTAGAAGTGGTGTTGGTTTCGTCGGGAGCGGTTGCAGCAGGGAGAGCCGTTTTGGAACCTGCAAAAAAAACTGACGCGGTTTCAAAGCGCCAATTGTGGGCTGCGTTGGGTCAGGTGAAACTTATTTCATGTTATTCCGATTTTTTTGGTAAACGTGGTTTAGTTTGTGCGCAGGTATTAACTACAAAAGAAAATTTTTCGAGTCGTGGGCATTACTTAAATATGAAAAATTGCTTTACAACTCTGCTGGAAAACAAAGTGATTCCAATTGTAAACGAAAATGATACAATTTCGGTAACCGAATTAATGTTTACCGATAATGACGAACTTTCAGGATTAATCTCTTCGATGGTAAATTCGGAAGCATTGATTCTGCTAAGCAATGTAGATGGGGTTTACAGTGCACATCCAAATGACGAACATGCTCAACTTATTGAGCAAATAAAAATAGATGACAGAGAGCCTGAAAATGCAATTTCAAGCGAGCAGTCGGATTTTGGAAGGGGTGGGATGTTAACGAAATTTAGAATTGCTAAAAAAGTGGCCGGCGATGGAATTGGCGTGCATGTGGCTAATGGAACCACCGAAAATATACTGATAGATTTATTGGATAATCAAAAGAGTTTGAGACATACTTATTTTGTGCCTAACCCAAAAACGTACAACGGAGTAAAAAAATGGATTGGTTACTCCGATGGTTTTGCAAAAGGTGAGGTGGTTATAAATGAGGGTGCTATAAATGCATTAAATTCAGAAAAAGCAGTGAGTTTGTTGCCGGTTGGAATTATTGAAATAAAAACAAAATTTAAAAAAGGAGATTTAATAAAAATAGTCGATGAATCGGGTCTTGCTGTGGGAGTTGGAAAAGCAGGTTACAATTCCGAGAGAGTTGACATTGAAAAACTGTCGGACAAACAAAAACCGATTGTACATTACGATTATTTGTATTTGGAAACGAGTAGGACAACTCATACAAAGAATAATAATAATTAAAGTAAGAGTTTCATCGAATACCATTTATAGGATTAAATAATAATGAGATTAAAATAAAAAATAGCTCAGAAAAATCTTTAACTATCCTTTCTCCCCTTTTTATTACTTCAAGGACATGTATTCTGAGTTCCCTCTCCCTCCCCTGGGAGAGGGTTTTAAAAGAAAAAAGTTTGAAATGAAAATAGAGAAACAGCTACAAAACGTACAAAATGCTTCACGAAAACTCAATTTGGTTGAGAACGAAAAGGTGAAGCAAATTTTGTTGGAGTTGGCAAATCAGGCTGAAGCAAATACCGAATTTATTCTTGCTGAAAACCAAAAAGATTTGGTTCGAATGAGTTCGGAAGATCCTAAATGCGACCGGCTAAAATTAACTGCAGACAGAATTAAAGGAATTGCTTCGGATATAAGAAATGTTGCAGATTTGGATAGTCCGGTTGGAAAGGTTATAAGTGAAGATATTCGTCCAAATGGATTAAAGATCTCAAAAATTTCGGTTGCTTTTGGAGTAATTGGAATTATTTATGAAGCGCGCCCCAACGTAACTTTCGATGTATTTGCACTTTGTTTGAAGTCGGGAAATGCCTGTGTATTAAAAGGTGGGAGCGATGCTATGAATTCAAATCTAGCAATTGTTTCTATTATTCAGAAAGTTCTGAAAAAATTTAATTTGGACGAAAATATAGTCTGTCTGCTTTCTGGCGGCCGCGATGAAACCAATGAAATGTTACATGCTCACGGGTTTATCGATTTAATTATTCCTCGTGGAAGTCAGGGATAAATTAATTTTGTTCGCGAAAATGCAACCATTCCCATAATTGAAACCGGAGCAGGAATTTGCCACACTTATTTCGATGAATTTGGTGATGCTGAAAAAGGTTGTGAAATTGTTTTCAATGCAAAAACACGTCGTCCGTCGGTGTGCAATGCGCTGGATTGTTTAATAATTCATGAAAGTAGAATGGATGAACTTCCTGCTTTCGCAAAACGACTTTCAGAAGAAAATGTGGTGATTTATGCTGATGAAAAATCATTCAAAAAAATTGAAAATGTTTATCCTGCTGAATTGTTGTTTCCTGTAATGGAAGATTCGTATGGAACTGAATTTCTTTCCATGAAAATGTCCATAAAAACGGTGAGTTCGTTTGATGAGGCAATTGCACACATTAATCAATTTAGCTCAAAACACAGCGAAGCAATTGTTTCTGAGGATGCAAAAAGAATTAAAAAATTTAGAAAAATGGTTGATGCCGCGTCTGTCTATTCCAATGTTTCAACAGCATTTACCGATGGAGCTCAATTTGGCTTGGGTGCCGAAATAGGAATAAGCACACAAAAGTTGCATGCCCGCGGCCCAATGGCATTGGGAGAACTCACTAGTTACAAATGGATAATTGAAGGCGAAGGACAAGTTAGACCAAAATAAAATTAGCTAGAAAATAGAAATGAAAAATTACACCTCATTTAAAGATATTCCCAGCATAGAAAAAGCTCTTGAAACGGCTTTTGAAGTGAAGAAGAATCCATTTGAATTTCAACATTTGGGCAAAAATAAAACTATGGTTTTGGTATTTTTTAATTCCAGTTTGCGTACGCGTTTGAGTACTCAGAAAGCAGCGATGAACATGGGAATGAATACCATGGTAATGAATGTAAACGGCGACAGTTGGCAGTTGGAATCTGAGCTGGGCGTAGTTATGGATGGCGATAAACCGGAACATCTTTTGGAAGCAATTCCGGTAATTGGAAGATATTGTGATATAATAGGTGTGCGAGCTTTTGCCCGTTTCGAAAGTAGGGAAGATGATTACGCCGAGAAAATAATCAATCAGTTTGTGAAGTATGCAGGCGTGCCGGTTGTAAGTATGGAAGGTGCAACACGTCATCCTCTGCAAAGTTTTGCCGATTTGGTAACCATAGAAGAGCACAAAACCAAAGAGCGACCCAAAGTAGTTTTAACATGGGCACCGCATCCAAAGGCATTGCCACAGGCAGTTGCAAATTCATTTGTGGAGTGGATGAAAGAAACTGATTACGAATTGGTGGTGACGCATCCTGAAGGTTACGAATTGTCTCCCGATTTTATGGGCGATGTAAAAGTGGAATACGACCAGAAAAAGGCATTTGAAGGAGCCGATTTTATCTACGCAAAAAACTGGTCGTCGTACAACGATTACGGTAAAGTAATTTCGAAATACATGAGTTGGACCGTTAACGAAGAAAAAATGGCACTTACAAATAATGCTAAATTTATGCAC
>JABMPI010000070.1 GCA_013203755.1 Bacteroidota bacterium | reverse complement strand
TTTTCCTGCTTTCCTTAAAAGCGTATTGAAACTACTTAATATTTTATTCCGATTTTTTTCTACTAACCTATCACCTTTGATGCCGACTTTGTCCATTGAAGCACGGATGATTTTAATAATCTCTTCTTTTGGTGGCAACTTCTCTTTTGAATAATTTCCTGTTGGTAATTTTAAAATTTTACCTTCCCAATCCCTTATTTTTAATTCATTATGAATTTTATTTACAACTTCATCTATTGTGTAGGTGTTATAATGAATAAGCGTTTTTTTGGAACTTATTGCTCCTGAAAAATCAGTGTATTCACTTTCTTTTTCACTTTCAACAACTTGTGATTGTAATTCTATAAAGCCTTTTGTATAATCAAATTCTTTATGGTCTTTAGTAGCTTCTTTTGTTGTAGCTTTTTTATCATAATTAATGTGTTGAACTTCAAAATGATGTTTGCTACGGTCTCCGTTTGCTAATGGTGTTGATATTAGCCTTTTCTCGATTTCAAGTATTTCATCAACAAGCCCCTTAATATTTCTACTCCAAGCATCGTGATTAAAAATTCGCACTTTAGGTTGTGGACTTTGATATTCAGGCGGAATTCTTAAGCCACGCCCAAGAACTTGAGCAATCAAAAGTTTAGAGTTAAACGCTCTATCTTCCCAAGGAACAATTTGAAAAACATTTTTCACATCCCAACCTTCTGTAAGCATTGATACAGAGACAATCCACTCAATTGGATTATCAAAATTGTCAACTTCCTTTAATTTTTGGACATTTGCTTTATGGTCGCTATGTGATGTTACAATCAAGGTTTTTTCTTTAGCTTCTTCTTCCGTTAGCCTTTCTTTCTTCATTAGAAATTCAGAAATTTCAGTAAGTAACCTTTTTGCGTTATTGATATCTTTTGTAATCAGAATTGTAAGGGGTTTTACTTTCCTGTAATTTTGCTTGTTGTGGTCGTGATTGTCATATATTTTTTGCAACTTAATATCTTTATCAAGGTCTTCATCTTTGCTGATATAATCCACCATTTTTACCATTTGATTATCAACGGCTTGTCGTAGTGAATAGCGACAGATTACATCATTAAAATATTCATCATCAATATATGCTGTTCCTGTAAAACCAGCAATATATTTGAAATTGAAATCAGGATTTACTAAAAATTCTTTCCATTTTTTTAGATTTTTGCTTACCGTGTCTCTTCCTTCAATTTTGTTGTAAATGTGATGAGCTTCATCGTTTAAAACTAAAGTTTTTTCACCATTTCCTTTAAAACTATCTCTAATTGATGAACCAGTAGTTTCGTAAGCTGCGTGAATATTCTCAACACAAATATCACCTTCTTTAATTGTCACATCAGCCGATTTAATAGATGGGTTTTTCCATTTTGCATTTTCAGGTATTGCTTTTACTAATTTAGAATCAGAGCTTAAATCAATAAATTTTTCAGTCAAACCGTTTTCAATTGTTAATGAAGGACACAATACAAGAACTCTATCAACCAAACCAAGTCCAAGCATAATTTGAGCAATCCCATAAATCACATAGCTTTTTCCTGTTCCTGTTGCAAGATCAATGGATGCAGATAGTTTATTAGGGATTTGCAAGTGATGTAAATAATCTTCTAAATTGGAATAACGATTTTTTAATTCGACATTGCTATTATTAGTCCAGTTTTTTTCAACTAAATCACTCGTGTTTTTATATAGACCGGATGCCAAAAATATTACAGTATTAATAATTGCTTCTTTTTGATATTGTCTGTCATTTACTAAAATATCTAAATATCTATCCCAATCTTGTAAAGGAAGTTGAGTTGGATCATAATTTTTATCAACTTTTAGAACAAGATCGGACGTTTTATATCGTTTTATTTCTTCCATATTATTTTATCTCAAACATTTCTTTAAATTCGTTTCCAAAAATATCAACATAAATAATCATCAGATTTTTTCCACATTCTTTTTTTGGAATTACGGGTAAATTAATTTCTTTGGTTTTCTTTAATTCTTCTGCAATATCTTCATCTTCTTTTTTACTTTTCTTTTTGGGTATTAAATCTTCTGCAAAATAGTATTCATCCATATCGAAAGCGTGACCATCAAAATCTTTGTCTATTAATACCATTGCCAAACTTTCAAGATTTCCTAACTCTTTACCTCTATCGTCTTCGCTAAAGTCGGAAAGAAACTTTTTGATACTTATTTTCACATCTTTCGATGTGGTTGTTACTTTACTTACAACTTCTGGTTGTTTCATAAAATGGAAACCAATAGCATCTTCCAAATCATTTACATTTTTCTTGCTTTGTGGTTGACGGAATTTTTTAAATTGAACTTTATGCAACTCTTTTATGATATGGTAAGGAACTTTTAAAAAGTAATATCGAACATTTTCTATTTCGTAGTAATCGCTGATAAAATCAACATAACTTGCTGGCGCAACAATGTAAATTCTATCTCCAACTTTTTTACCAATATTTGAATTTAGATTGTGTAAATATTCTTCATCTACAGAAGCATCTGGCAATTCCCAATATGGCCAAATCAAAGTATAATAACCGTCTTTTCGTTGTCCGTTTATTTTAATGCCACTAATTGTTTTTTTAATTGGCTCGATTTCAAAAAGATTAAGAACAAAATCTGAGTACTCTTTACTTTTTAGATTAAATACTTTTTCAAGGTCATATTGACCTGTATTTACAGTAACAAAACTCTTTGCTTGCTTGCCATATTTCTTTTTAGGATTTTCAAGTGATTTGCTTTTTTCGATATTCAAAATTCTTTGCTGTACTGTATAAAATGAAAGTTTTCCAATATCACAAGAAATCCATTTACGGTTTAATTTTTCAGCTACCGCTAAAGTAGTACCTGAACCGCCAAAAAAATCTAATATTATATCACCTTCCGCAGACGATGCTTTGATAACTCTTTCAAGTAGTTTTTCTGGTTTTTGCGTAGGATAGTCAATGTTTTCACTTCCTGACGAAACTATTGGAACTTCGAACCAAGATTTCGGAGGGACAGGCTTGTAGTATTGTCTATATGTATCTGGCCCTTCCGTTGATAGTCCTTTTGAGCCAGAACTGTTTCGAATAACATATTTCTCTCCAGTTTTTTTATCAATCCATTTGTATTGTGCTAAAACTTCAGGTGAAGGTTCATCTCCTATGCTTTTCCAATCGAAATACAATTGACCTCTATTTTTTGCATAGAAAAATATCGTTTGGTGCTTTGAGTTATAATATGTGTAGGTCATCTCTCTTCCAGAATATAGCCAAACCAATTCATTCATAAAATTTGATTCACCAAAAATTTCATCAAGAATTGTTTTTACATAATGACCTTTTTTTAAATCTAAATGAACATAAATACAACCATCTGGTGAAAGCAGTTCCTTCGCTAATATTAATCTCCTTCTAAGAAACTCAATAAATTCAGATCCTTTCGCTTTATCTGTATAAGCCTTTTGGTCTGACTTTGATTTAAAATCAGCTTCTGTGGCGAAAGGTGGGTCAATGTAAATGAGTTTCACTTTCCCCTTTACTTTGTCTTTAATAAAAGGGTCTTTGTTCTCGTAAATTGTTTTTAAAAACTGAAGATTATCTCCAAAGGCAATAATATTTCTCCAACCATCTTTCCAAGTTTTTCGCTTACCGTTAAATATTTTTTCAATTTGCAATGGAACAGGGAAAACGCCATCTTCATTAGCTAAAACATCTTCCTTTCGCATTTTGCCACCATAAACCAATTCATATTCCTTTTGCTTTGCAGGAAATAATTTGTATTTATAGTCGTCAGGAATGTTTTCTCCCTTTTGCAATCTTTCGATTAAATCTTCTATTTCGTATTTTGATAATTTCATATTTATTTTTCTAAAAGTCCTTCACTTTGAAAACTAAAATGTTCATTTTTAGTTACAATTATATGGTCAATTACTTGTATTCCTAAAAGTTTTGCAGCATCACAAAGTTGCTTCGTTATTTTCTTGTCAGTTTCAGA
>JABMPI010000698.1 GCA_013203755.1 Bacteroidota bacterium | reverse complement strand
CTTGTTCAACCGGGTAAAATTATTGGAAAGATAACTGAAAAAGCAAGCGAAGAAACTGGTTTGCCTGTTGGAATACCTGTAATCGCTTGTGGCTCCGACAAAAGTTGTGGAACATTGGGAATGGGAGTTTTATCGAAAAATATGGCTGGTTTATGTTTTGGAACCGCTGCAACTATTCAAACAATAAGTAAAAAATACCTTGAACCTATTTCGCACATGCCTTCCTATCCGGCGGCTATGCCAGGCAAGTATAATCCTGAAATTGAAATATTCCGGGGTTTCTGGATGGTTTCATGGTTTAAAAATCAGTTTGCACAAAAAGAGGTGCAGTTGGCAAAAGAGAAAGGCATTTCTGCGGAGGAAGTATTGAATGAATTACTTACTAAATCGCCTCCCGGATCGATGGGATTAGTTGTTCAGCCTTTTTGGAGTCCGGGATTATCTGAACCGGCAGCAAAAGGTGCAATGATTGGTTTTGGCGATGTTCATAAAAAACCACATGTTTATCGGGCAGTTATTGAGGGGCTTGTATTTGCACTTTTAGAAGGCAAAGAAAAAATAGAAAAAGTCTCGAAAACGAAAATTCAAAGATTAACTGTTTCCGGCGGTGGATCGCTTAGCGATGAAATCTGCCAGATAACCGCGGATATTTTTGATCTTCCTATAGTGAGAGGAGAAACCTCCGAAACTTCGGGTTTGGGGGCTGCAATTTTAATTGCTTTTGGAATTGGTGCTTACGAATCGGTTGAAGAGGCAATTTCAAAAATGGTTCGTTATAAAAGTGAGTTTCATCCGCGTAAAAAAAACGTGGAAATTTATAGGCAATTGTACAAAAGGGTTTATAAAAAGATGTATAAAAGCCTGGAGCCCTTGTATCATGAAATTCGTGAAATTATTAGTTATCCTGAATAATTGGTTTGTTAAATCAACTGACGTTCAAACTAACAATGTATATTAGAACGTCACCCTGAACTCGTTTCAGGGTCTTTAAATTGGCAAATGCAAATTAGTTTGATATTCAGTGCCTTATAGAAATATGTCATTGGTGCAAAAGGGAGAAATCTATTTATTAAGAGACAGATTTCTCCTCCTTCATCGTCGAAATGACAAGCAATCTCATTCTAACACGTATTTGGATTCCTGTAAAACAATGTGAGGTTGAATAGGCTATTCCAACCCAATCAAAACAGAAACATAATAATTTCGTGGATTTCCGGGATAATAGTATCGGGGAAGATTATCACCAAAAGAGGGTGCATTTACTGTTAGCATCGACGCATAATGAACATCAAACAGGTTTTGAATTCCGGCTTTTAATTCATACTTAAAGTTTCTAATCTTACCAAGGTATTTGGCTTCTACATTCGAAATTCCAAACGAATCAGAATAGTCCGAATTGGCGTCATTCACAGCCATTTCTCCCGTAAAACGATGCCAGGCATTTAAAGTCGTATTTTTGGTTGGATTTAAATTAGCCAGTATTAACCAGGTGTTTTTTGCAGTTCCCGGAAGATTTTTCCCTGAATAATCAACTCCTTCATCAACAAAATCTTTAAAATGGTAATTGGCAAAAGTTGCATTTCCACTTAAGGTTAGAGATGGGAATTTTTTAGGATTAAAAACCTGCCATTTAATTTCTGTTTCCAAACCGGGATGCATCGATTTGCCTGCGTTTACTCCTATGTATGCATCTTCTCCGGTACGGCGGGCTACCAATAAATTTTTTACGTAAATTCGATAATAGCTGGCCGAGAACTGTATTCTGTCGGTTATTTGTGTGCGGATTCCAAATTCAGTATTCAATCCACTCTCTGGTTTAATATCAGTATTTAATTCACCTTCAGGAAGTAAAGTTTCTTCAAATGTAGGTGTAGAAAAACCATGACTCACATTTCCAAAAACAGAGAGCTCCCTTTTTACGAGGTAGTTAACTCCCAGGCGGGGAGAAAGAACCGGTTTGTAGGAGTATTCTCCCGACTGATCTCCATTGTCGTAAAATTCATCGATGTAATTGTAGCGGGTAAAATTTCCATTTAAACCGGCTGAAATAAATAGGCGATTTGAGAAAGCTGATTCCAACTGTATAAACAGGTTTTCGTACTGTCTTTTTTCAACATTGTCTGATAGTAAATCATTTGTGCTTTGATTGGAAAACGTTGACCAATTGTATTTTTCCCGAAAAAATTCTAAGCCAGTTGTAAATGTATATTTAGAGTTTCCTTCAATAATTACTTTCTGAATGTACGCCCGCCAACCTATAAATTTAGACGATTCCTTCAGGCGATTAAATGGTCGGAGTTCTTCTGCCACCCGAAAACTACCAAAAGTAGCCACCGATATTTTTTCATTTTTAGGAGTAAAATAATTAAACGATATTCCAAACTGCCCGTTTGTATACTCCTCAAAACCTTCAATGTTTTGCCAGTTGGAAGCTGCTTTTTCGGGCGAATTCTGATAGCCAGGTAAATTCAGTGAACTTGGAATAAAGGCTTTCATTGCTGTTGACTTTAGCAATACCTGAAGATTTGATCTGGCAGAGAATGAATATTGAGAATTGATTAAAAAATTAGAGCGATTTGTTTTATTATTCTCCCGAAAACCATTGCTTTTTAAAGCAGAACCAAGTGCAAAAATATTTAGGTTGTTGCTTATTATACCTGCAGTCAAGGTATTTTTAACGGTTCCAAAAGATGCAATAGAAGTTTGGTTCTGAACAAAATTCTTTAACACAGATTTTGGATGAAAAAGAATAACACCAGCCAATCCCGCACCGTATAAACTCGAGGAGGGACCTTTTATTAGTTCAATACGGTTGATGGCGCTATTTTCAATATCTTCCAAAGTAGTTTCTCCATCTCCCGATGTTAAAGGAATTTCTCCAAAATAGGCTTTTATTTTATTGGTTGCGTAGAGCGTTCGTGAACCAATTCCGCGAATCGTCAACCGGTTTGTATTGAAAGTTCCATGGTGCATTAAAACTCCCGGAACTTGGTTTAAGGCTTCAATGGGAGTGAATGAACTTCCGGTTTCCAGTTGTTGTGCAGTAATAAGGTTTATTGGTGCAGGT
Organism: Bacteroidota bacterium; assembly: GCA_013203755.1. GTDB lineage: Bacteria > Bacteroidota > Bacteroidia > Bacteroidales > Prolixibacteraceae > Draconibacterium. Next base: position 2,945 of record JABMPI010000698.1, on the reverse strand, counting down.
GTGTTAAATAAATTGTATGGCGAGCGAAATGCAGTAATGGTAATCTCTTTTATTTCTTCGGTAAGCAAAGTTGTATCTTTTTGAATTTTCGGATTGTTTTGACCCAGGACATTTAAACCAGAAATCAATAAATAAAGGATTATTTGAGTACTATATTTCATTTGTTTAAAATTGTTTATTTTAATGGTATCATATGGAACTCGCACTTTAATCATTGCCTTTTGTGTAAAGAATTTGAATGCTCGTTTCATTCGTTTAATTTTAGATTCATGACTCAAGAAACAAAAATCAAGACAAAAAATTAATCATCCTCCTGGGTGATTTTTTTTTACATGCTCGTTTCATCAGTAAAGTGTTATGTTTAAAGTTACAGTAATCTTTAAAAAAAGTTTAGTTTTTGGGCTTGTTTTTATTAGATAAACGGATAAGCATATTACAATGAGCGAATTAATGACAAAGTTTGTTTTGTTTTTTACTTGTGAGACAAATAGAAAGAACTTAAAAAACAGATAATATATTGAATAAAATAGTTTGAACACAAGAGAATATAAAGAAGTTTATTCAGCAATTTGAGCAGAATACTTTAAGTTTTTTGTGGCCGGTAATGTATGAAAGAAGGAAACCTGGAGAATTTAAACTTTTGATAAGAACAAATTCTGCGAATGGATTGAAGCAACTTTTAAATTGAAATAAATTTTATGACTTTTGAAGTCTAAAGGTGATTATTTTTTAGCAATTTTGATTGAATATTTTTTTAGTACAGAAACCAATTTTTAATTAATAATAAAATACTTGAAAATTATGAAAAAGATTTTTGTTTCTACAATTATGGTGCTGTTTTGTAGCTCTCTTGTATTTGCCTCGGAAGTAGAAGGTAAATGGAAAGGAAGTATTGATACTGATAATGGGCCATGGGAGTTTTCTGTAGTTTATAAAGTTAGTGATGAAAAAATTTCTGGAGAGTTTTTCACCGAATATGGAAACCTTGAATTTGGAGAGGGCAAAATCTCTGGAAAGGAGTTTGAATATTCTTTTGATATTGAAGGAGTAAAACATACCCATAAAGGCAAATTAATTAATGATAAAGAAATCTTAATTAAATACTCTAATGAAAATGGAGAAACAGGTGAATTTACCTTTAAGAAATCTACTAATTAATAGTATAAAAATTAACCGTAAATATTAAAATTATGAAAAAGATTTTGGGTTCAACATTTATGTTACTCTTTTGTACTACAATGCTTTTTGCTTCTAAAATAGATGGAAAGTGGGCAGCTAGTGTTGATACAGATAATGGTACTTTCGAATTTACTCTTACTTACAAAGTAGATGGCGAAAAACTTTCAGGGACTATGGTAAGCGAAATGGGTGAGTTGGAATTTGCGGATGGGAAAGTTAACGGAGATACTTTTGAGTATAAATTCGAAATAGAAGGATATTCGATTACACATAAAGGCAAAGTTTTAAATGATAATGAGATTCAAATAAAATCGAGTGGCGATTATGGAGAAAATGAATATGTGATAAAAAAAATAGTTAAGTAATAATTTAAAATCCCGGTTTGCAACCGGGATTTTTTTTTGAAAAAAAACAGTTTGAATGGTCACTTTTCAAAACATAAATAATACGGTTAAAATTGAAGTTGAGAATTCTTTAAGTAAAAGTTTGGGAGAATCGGTTGAAATACTAGCTTCATCGTTAATTGGGGGTGGTTGTATAAACAGCGCTTCAAAAATAACAACCAACGTAGGCGATTTCTTTTTAAAGTGGAATGCAAATTGTCAGTCAGATATATTTATTCGAGAGGCAGAAAGTTTAAATGAATTAAAGAAGGCTGCTTCCAATCATCTAATTATTCCAAATATTTTTGCCGCTAAATTAGTAGATTCTACTCCTGGGTTTCTGGTCTTAGAATATTTACCCCAACGATTTTCAACTTCTGGCGATGAAGAAAAACTGGGGCGCGGGTTAGCTTTTATTCATAAATATCCAACTGAAAAATTTGGATTTTATAATAATAATTATTGCGGATCAACACTTCAAAATAATTCGTGGACAAAAAGTTGGGTTGAATTTTTTCGTGATAACCGTTTGCGGTTTTTATTGAAATTAATTCAAAACGAACGACCACTACCCACTTCCGAAATTAAAGTTTATGATAAGCTGCTGGATCGAATTTCCAATCTTCTATCAGAAGAATCGGAACCGGTTTTAATACACGGCGATTTATGGTCGGGTAATTTTATGATTTCAGAAAAGGGACCTGCTTTAATTGACCCCGCTTCATATTATGCCAACCGGGAGATGGAGATGGCTATAATAACAATGTTCGGCGGTTTTTCGTCGCGTTTTTATGCTGCATATAACGAAGTGAATCCATTGTTGCCGGATTGGAAACAGCGAAATAGTTTGTATCAGTTGTACCATATTTTAAATCATTATCTGCTTTTTGGAGGCGAATATGCGCGGCTGGCATTAAACGTAGCAAAGTCTTATGTTTGAAACGCTTAACAAAAACGATATTTATTCAGTTTTAACCTTCAAAAAAAGCTACTTGTAAAATTATTTTTGTGTATATTATAGAATAATTCTAAATAAAAGGGTATGCAAAGCGAGATTAGTGAAATTCCATTAAGTGCCGATTTATGCTATCATAAGAATAAAGGAATTATTTTACCCGAAAATGTTCCGTACCTGGGAATGGGTTCTTCCAATATTGCACCTAATGTATTTAGGTACCTGGGAATTAATATTTTTCCGGAAGTTGCTGCAGATTACTACAATTATTTGGTTAAATATAAAAAGTCGGAAAACGGCGTGTTAATTTCACAATCAGGAGAAACTTCTGAAACGCTGTGGTGTGCCGATCATTTTAAATCGTTTTTGGCTATTGTAAATGGATTCGATAGTAAATTAGGGAATCATGATCGGTGTTATAAAACAAT
>JABMPI010000697.1 GCA_013203755.1 Bacteroidota bacterium | reverse complement strand
GTATAACCGTAAACCGCCCAGGATTGACCACGTGCCCAGGTTGATTCGTGAGCAAAACCTTGAGCAGTATGTTTATTCCGAACCGAACCATCTGCAAGACTATAATCAATTACATGCCAGGTACTGAAATCAGGGCGGAAATGATTTTTAATGGTATTGTCAGCATGCGTTACAGCAATTTTGTAGAATGTGGAGTCGCCTGAATATTGTGAGGCATCGAAAAGCAACTCAAGGTTCATCATGTTGTCGATAATCACCGGACACTCCCAGCCTCTTTGTGCTTGCCAACCCCCTGTTACATTCCACGATTGAATAACTCCGGCATCTGTCCTAAAACGGGTAGAAAGTGATTTTGCAGCCTGAACAATCACTTGTTTGTATTCCTCATTTCCTGACAAGCGAAGTCCGTTCCCATAACTGCACCCAATCATAAAACCAACGTCGTGAAGATTCGTAAGGTACTGCACTTGATCCAGTGCTTCGGTATATTTAATGCCCAGTGTTTTCCATTTTTCGTCACCGGTAAGTTCATTCAGATACCACATACTTCCGGGGAAAAAACCGGATGTCCACTCCTGCGGCTTGATGTATTTCATTTTACCATCGATAAAACTTTTGGGATTGAGAACTTTCGCGTTTTCCTCAATGATTGCAGTTTGCAGACCGTATTGTTCTACAGCAAATTTTACGTTCCCTTCAATAAATGATACAGCTTTTTCTTTCGACTGGTTCTGGCATGAAAGCAGAAAAATAGTAGCGGATATAAGCAATGAAAAAATCAATTTTCTTCTCATGATATTTGTTTAATTATTCTTTTTCAATTCGTATAAATACAACTGGCTTGAGCCCGGCCAGGGTTTTTCCGGTGCACGGTCACGGTTTGCCGGAATAGTTTCCCATTTTAAAATATAACGTAATTCTGATTTGTCGAGTTTTCCAATATCATTTGAAGTTCTAACTTTTATATTTGGGAAATTGCTTTCGGTTTGCATTGTAGAACCGAAGGGTTCAGGCTTGAGCACTTTACCAATATTTTCAAATTTATCATTCAACAAAATGGTACCGTTTCCGTATTTTATATGCCAATAATCTACTTCGTAGTTTCCATCCAATCTTTTATTAAAACCTTTCAAGCGAATATCAGTATTTATACTTCCATTTCCCGAAAAATACCATCGATAATCCCAATTGGTAATTTGATTGTAAACCCATTTGTTACCCTGAACCTGAGCTACAAAAAACTGTGTTTTCCCCACTGAATCGTATTTATGATAAGCAAAAACAGGCTTGTTATTTTCATCCAAACAAAGTTTTGCAGCCAGATTAATGATTCCCCCTTGTACAGGAATGGGATCAACAATAACTAATTCTTTGTCAAGACTTGCCGGCAAATCAAATTTTTCGCCGAAAGCGTTGTACCATTTTTTTAAGTCGGGACTTTTCATGTACGACAAATCATGATTGGTTGAACAGTCTGGAGTATCTCTCCAAACCCAATAAACATGGTACCAGCCATCTTTCATTACTGTCGGTTGCGTTTGGTAGGCATTCATTAATCCCTGACCGTCGGTTAAAGGCACATCCAACATCCTCGACCATTTTTTGGTTTCGCAAGAATACACATTGTAAATCTCGTTGCCGTTTCCACTTCCGCCATCGCGATAATGAAAAAGTAATTCACCTTCTTTTGTCGTCATAAAATGGGGATAAGTACAACGTTTTTCGTTGGTTCCAACCATTTCCATTTCCTGTTTTAAAGTGGAAATATCATTTGGGTGAGTGCTTTTAAAATAGGTTATCGGGTTTACGTGCATGTTTCCTGAAAGATGAATATAGCCGTCTTTGTCTATGCCCAGGGTAACCGAATTGTGACTATCCCAACCCAAGAGGGTGCTTGTCCCGCCTGTCTCTTCTCTTGTGGTTGGAGGCATAATATGTAGTTTAAATTCGTCATCCGTTAAATTTCGTTGACCAACAACCATGTTGCGGTTAGCGTTATAATAGGCAATGTATTGTCGATCGCCATGCGTATAAAGACAAAAACCAACCGGTTGTCCAGCCCAAACACTGTCGATTTTAACGGTTTGGACAATGGTCTCAGTTTGGTCGGTTTCATCGATGATTATGGGTTGAGTGGGTTGCTGGATACAACTCCAGAAGATGAGAGATAATATGGAAATGGTTAGCGGATGGAATTTCATAATATGATATTTTAATTTTTTAATCAACTTTTTGTTTTGTGGCTCATGCAACTTTTGTTCTTTTTCAAACAAACATGAATGAGCCTGTTCTTATTCTAATCTATTTTCCCCGGGTTAAACACCCGGACTATACATATTTAATCCCTCCTGGATTATTTTTTGAGAACCAGGCTACCTTTTCGGTTTTCAAATTCATAGGAAAGTTCTTTCCTGTTTGCTAAAAATGAAACGGTAATGTTTCCTGAATTGTCGGTATTTAATTTTCTACTTGCTACAATTTGTTTAGCTTCTTCTATGCTGTTTACAGGAAGAATTACCGTTGCAATATTTGTTTTTTCTTTTGTTGAAGAAACTTCAACATCGAAATAAGGTACCCAGAAAAAATCGTTGGTGGCATTGATAAAATGACAAGCGTGTTTTCCGGTTTTAATTGAAAAGTCTTCTGCTATTGGAATTACTGCCATTTTTCCTTTTTCTCCTTCCAGAAAAACAAAGTCTTTTTCTACTTCAAAATCTACTCCAGGGTGAAAACGAACTACAAGACTGGAACCTTTTTCTGCTTTTATCTCATCGAGAGCAATTGTAATTTCAGGCTTCTCCAAAATTATATGCCTTTTCCACTCTTTTAATTCTTTATTGGGATAAGCTTTTGTGGGATTCATTCGCACATAGTCCAATTTTTGTGAAGTTCTGAATTCTTCTACATCGCCACCAACTCCTGGAATCCATTCTTGTTTTCGCATTTTTGCAGAGATTTGTTTTTCACCATTTACAAAAACTACATTGTGCCCAATGCTCGAAGCCTGCGGATAATCCCAGCGCAAATCATCGAAATACTTTTCGTCGTAACCCCCATCTTTTCCAATATCGCGGATAAAATATTCGTTTTGCCAATGAACCACAAAATGACCAATATCCAGATGCCCGTGATGCGGATCATCATTCATCCCTGCTTTTCCCGCAACTAAAACATTTTCAGGATTTTTAAAATCGCTTCGCATTACCCACCAATCGATGGTTTCAAAATGGATAGAACTGTTCTTTGGTGGCTCAGGATTTATTTCCGAACGAGGCCAAACAATATCAAAAATATCATTTCCTGCCCCATAAAACTCGTCGCGATACCATGCTGCTTGTTTATTCTTCGTTTCGGTTGCCAGTTTGTTTATTAAATGCGAACTGCCCAACAAACCACCACCACCTGAATCCTCAAAATTCAAAGATATTTTCTCCGGAAGAGAAAGGTAAATGGGGAAATTAACAGGATTGTTTTTTAATCTTTCATTTTCAAAAAGATTGTATTTGCCCTTTGTAATTCGGTTTAAAGCATCGGCAAAAAAAGTTGATGTATGCAATGCGTAATTCCAGTAACCGCCACCTTCCTGCCATCCACCGTCTTCCCCAAGTTCATTAAACATGCTGTTGATTCGGTTATATGATTCGGCAACAATATCGGTTAGTTGCGGATTTTCCGTTAAAAGTGCCAGACCGGTTAATCCAACTCCTGAATTACATACGCCGCACCAATTACAGCGGTACGCAGTTGCCCACCAATGAAATTCGTAATCACCACGAACACGGGTAACCACCTTTTCTATTAAAGCTCCACGAATACGATCACGCTGAGCCTCATCCAAGGCGGGGTACAACCAATCGTAAACGGCTGCCATGGTTCGGCCTGCATCTCCGTTGTAATGATCGAAATTAAAATTGATTTGATCGTCAGAAACATTCCATGGCATAATTCGGGAATAAATAATTGGAAATTCATGTGCCCGCCGTGTCCAGGTTGTGAGGTCGCAAAAAGCATCGGCAAACTCAAATGCTTTATCGGCGTATTTTTGTTCACCTGTCATTTGATATAAAAATGCCAAATGAAAAGCATTTCTCTGAGTACTGCTGTAATATTCGGCATACTTCCCGTCGTTGTCGTATTCGGTCCAGCCCGCGCGCGTATTTTTTCCTTGAATTGGAATGTTTTTATCGACGGGCATATAAAGCCACATTTGGGCTTCGGCTTTTAGTTTTTCTAAAATATCATTGCATTCCTGATCAATTTTAATTCGCTCAATTAATACTGGTTTTTCTTCCTCTGTAAAATAAAGATAGGGATGCTTTAATGCCGGAATGTCGATTGCTTTGTCAATGTCAGTTTTGGTGACCTGAGAAGAAGAAATTAACGTTATGGACAATAAGGTCAAAGAAAATAGTAAGTAATTAATTATCTGATTCATATGCATAAATTTAAGTTATCTTATTTCACCATATCCCTACCGCTTTTGGTTTCAATTACCAAAACTCCATGGGCTCCCTTTGAACCATAAAATGCAGAACTACCATCTTTAATAACATTTATACTTTTTACCTGTTCCGGATTTATTGCATTTAATCCCGCAGAAGTTACAGGTGTCCCGTCAACGATAATTAAAGCAGGTGTTGGCCCGTTAATTGAACTGTTTCCCCTGATAATTATATCGCCTCCTACTATTGCAACACCAGGAATTCTTCCAGCTATTGCTTCATGCATAGTTCTATATTTCGAAAAGTCTATATCGTTGTTATCTAAACGTGCATACGCATTTAACTTTTCGTGGTCGGTAGTACGAACTAATCCTAACGCAATTTCTTTGTTTTTAAGGCCAGGCAAAAGTTTTAAGTTTATGGCCGCATAACCGGTTTTGCTTTTTATTTTTACTGACTGATTATTAAATCCTTTTGCTGTTACTTTTAGCTTATCTGTATCATCACAAGCAATCGAAAATCTTCCCAAAGAATCTGTCAAGGCAATTTCTTTCGAGCTGACTACTTTAATTGCCGCACCATTTAATGGAATACTATCGAATGTGGTAACAATTCCCTCTATAACCTTTTCCTGTCCAATAGACTGGAAGGCAGACAATACAATGCAGAATACAACAGTAAATTTCAAAATAACTTTTTTCATGGTGTTAATTGTTTTAGTTCTTATTTTCATTCGTATAATTCATTTATATATCTAATAATCTATCATTTAGACTCGCCAGCTTATTCGTTTCGTGTCTCGTTTATTTTTTTTAGTTGAATTCATCAAATTTCATATGATTCTCTTTTGTTTTAAAAATTTAATTCGTGTTTATACGAGACTGATAAATTAAAAACCTACCATTCATCCAAATTTTTATTTAAAAACCCATCCGAAATTCCTGCTGATTGAGGTATCAACAAAACTTCAAAAGATTCCTTTGAATTGGCAGGTAATTCACACTCAAAACCGACCATAACTGTACCCGGATTTTCAGCATCATAATCGGTTGTGGGTGTTGTGCTCCAGATTTTCATTTGAATACCTTTGGATCCCTGAACTTTTAAAAATAGTGTTTTGCCATCTTTGGTCAGCGTAGCTCCATTTTTTGTTAATTCAACTTCTGCCGGTGTTGGCATATTCCAACGAATTTTTGTGGGTTTATTTAAAGTCTCTATCTCGTCTTTTACCACCACATATTTTTGATCTTTAATACCCACTCCACGGATTGCCTTTTTAATTTGCCCTTCATACATGGTTGTAATGTCTGAAACGGCATTCATAAAATTATCGGCATCCGAGTATTTATCAATTTTAGCATATCCGCTCACCTTTTGCAATTCGTTGTTAAAAGTTAGGGTGCTATGTGCATAATTGTTTAACCTAAAGATTGTCCAGCGAACGGCGTCTTGGGTTCTGCCAAAAATGCTCATACCTTTAGATTCCAATGATTCATAATTCTGCGACCCAAAATCCATTGCCCAACGAATTCCATCTGCTTCCATTACAAAAGAACCAATATCCATGTGCGCATGATTTACCGAAGCCGCACCGGTTTTATAGCCTAAAAAGACAGCATTGGGGTCAGACCATGAGGTGCGCATTAAACAGATTGGATTTTTTCCCTGAGCCAAATAAACTTTTGACTCAGGCTCTGATATTTTATCCAGTGGAATATCTTTCCCCCATATCATAAGGGCAGGCAGCAGACGATTTCCGGTAAAAGCTGAATAATCATCGCTTTGAAGAAAATTCTTTTCCATCCAAAGTATAGAGGGATCGCTATTGCGATCGGCGAGCCAAAACATTGCCGGTTGTAAACTGCCACTACTACCACAATCGCCCCAATTGTAACATTTATTTGAGGGCAGCAACATGTTTTGCATAAAACTACCTGTTTCCAAAAATCCAGGTGCTGCTGATAAACTCCGGTCATCCTTAAACCAGGTGTCTACCGCACTTAAAAACATCATGTTAAAAGAAGTTCCATATCCCCAATAACCATAACCTTCCGGGTAGGCTCCATCTGGTCCATAATCAACCATTGCTTTGGGGATAGATTCAAAAGCCCTGTTAATTACTGAATCAGCCAGTTCAGGATAATCTTCCATTATTGCCAATGCTCCATAAGTCATCCCTGCATTGCATACCTGATTCCAGTTATGTTCTGCACTTAAAAACCAATTGTAATCATCGTTGTAGGATGGTTTAATTCCTTTCTCAACTATTGCTTCTCTGACCGTTTGTTTGGTTTCATCCGAAAGTTCATCGAATAACCAGTCGTAACCAATTGCCAGTGCCATGGTCATTTCTCCCACATCTAAAAAATGGCTTGGATTCCAATCGGTAAAACCAGCAGATTTTAACATATGCGCTTCGGCGTGTTTTGAAAATCGTTGGTCACCTGTCATTCGGTACGCGTATGATAGAAAAAATACCCGACGCAAATATTCTCTTGATGTGCCAAGCAAACGACGACCAATTTTTATTCTTCCCAGCGGTTCCTGTTCCAGAATTTTTTCTGATTCATCAATAATTGTCTGATGCATTTTTGCCCAGGTTTCGCTTGTTGCAACTTGTTGTTGTATGGCCTTTTCCTGTCCCTTCAAAAGAAGGATTCTGGGGTGATCGGATTTTTTCTGACAGGAAAACATCAGCGCTCCAAGTACGAGTAAAATTGTTAGTTGAATCGATTTTAGTTTCATTGGTAAAAGTTTTAATTAATTTCGCTTTAGTATATGGTTTACAAGTTGTTCAATCCGGTTTAGTAGAATGAACTTTATTACTTATTTTAGAATCCATCCCTGCAGGGAGGACATTATTATCTTACCATTCTTCTAATTTTATATTTAAAAATTCAGCCGTTTCATTTACATTTTTGGGGATGAGCAAAACCTCAAATGACTCTTTTGAATTTGCTGGTATTTCGCATTCAAAACCAACCATAATTGTTCCCGGGTTTTCAGCATCATAATCATTTGTTGGTGCAGTACTCCAGGTTTTCATAACGATATTATCCGGTCCCTGAACTTTCAATTTTAAAACTTTTCCCTTATCAACTAAGGTGGCTTCTTTTTCTCCCAATTCTACGTTTGAATAAGTAACCATGTTCCAACGAATTTTTGTGGTTTTATCCAGGGTTTCAAATTCATCTCGAATTACTGTATATTTCAAATCTTTTAATGCAACTCCGCGTATAGCACTTTTAAGCTGCCCATTATAAATTGACGAGATATCTGAAATTGAAAACATTAAATTTTCTTCATCAGAATAACGGTCAATTTTAGCATAACCACTAACACGTTGTTGTTCATCATCCACAATTAAAACATTGTGCGAAAAGGTATTAATCCTAAAAATTGTCCATCTCTCGGCATCTTGACCTTTCCCAAAAATATGCATCCCCAGTGATTCCAGTGATTCATAATTCTGACTTCCCAAATCGGTTGCCCAACGCACACCATCGGCTTCCATCATAAATGATCCAACATCCATGTGACCATGATTAACTGATGGAGAGCCCGCTTTAAATCCAAGGTACACAGCTTTGGAATCTGTCCAGCTCGATCGCATCATAGCAACCGGATTTGGCCCCTGCCCCGTCCAAAATTTCTCGGTAGGTTCGGTCATATTATTAAGTGGAATATTTTTACCCCAAATCATAATAGCCGGTAGATTCCGAATTCCTTTAAATCTATCGAAATCTGAATTTTCTAAAAATCCTTTTTCTGACCAAAGCATGGAAGGATCATTGGTTTTTTCAGCAAACCAAAACATCGCAAGGTTAAGATTCGTGCCTGTTCCACAATCGGACCAGGTAAAATTACCGCCAGTCGGCGTAATCATGTGTTTCATGAAATGCCCGGTATTTGTAAATCCAGATGTGGAACCTAATCCGCGATCATCGCCCAAAGCTTTTTCAATGGCACTTAAAAAAAGGATATTAAAAGTAGATCCATATCCCCAATAACCATAACCTTCAGGATATACACCATCGGGTTGATAAGCTTCCATAGGTAATTTTATAGTTTCAAATGCGCGATCTATAATTTCTTCGGCAAGCTCAGGGTAGTCTTCCTGAATTGCCAACACTCCGTAAACCATACCTGCATTACACACTTGATTCCAGTTATTACTGTTTTTTAACCAACTGTTATTGCTACTTTTTTTCGATTCTTCAATTCCTTTCAGGAGAATAGCACTTCTGGCTTCTAACCTGGCCCTTTCTGAAAGATCCTCAAATAGCCAGTCGTACCCAATTGCCACTGCCATTGTCATTTCGGCAACATCCAAAAAATGCGATGGATTCCAATCTGAAAAACGTGAGACTGCCAGTATTTCTTCATCTGCCTTTTTCAGAAATTTTTCCTCTCCTGTCATTCGATATGAATAGGAAAGAAAAAATATTCTTTTCAGGGCTTCTCTTGATGTTGACAATAATCTACGTCCAATCATTACCCGATCCAATACAGGTTTACCAACAATTTTGTTGCTTTCTTCCAATATGGCAAAATGCATTTTTTCCCAGGTTTCATCAGAGGCGATTAAATCTTTTATTTGTTGTTCTTCGCCTTTCAGGAGTAAAATTCTTGGGTGTCCTGCTTCTGACAGGTCTGGTCCAGATGGAGTATTATCTTCTTTATCGCAGGAAACTGAAAATAAGATAAGTAGGATGAATGATAGTTTTAAAAGTGCTCGCATATTATTAGTTCTTATCATTTTCAACTTTTGATGTTGCGGTTCATGGTTACCCAACTTTTCATTTAAGCGGGCGTGGATGAACCTTGTTCAATTATATGATCTAATCCCCCCGGTTAAAGTCGGAGCCTAATATTTAACTCCTTCGGAATTTTTTACAATTCAATTGTTACACTACTACCCGCATAATGTCCTTGTGGTAAATCAATGGTTATTTCGCTAACTTTTTCTTTTTCGTTCCATACAGCAGTGAAATTATCGCCTTCTTTTTCAATATTTGCTGAAATAGAAAGCATCATTTTTCCCAATTCGCGGTTGGGATCTGAAACTGTTATCTTCATGCCATCCTGAGCTTGCGCATGCAATATTACAATACCCGGGGTTTCGCACCGAAGTTTTAAATTATCGATTATCTGAACCTCTCCGGCTTTGTAAAACACAGCCTGACACATTTTTAAACCGGAATGTTTAACGGCCTGAACTTCTGGTGTATTTACCAAAACAGTAACATTCTTTTTTGAAGTATTTTGTTCTAGTTTTTCAATTGAGGTGGCAGGAACAACAATGTATTCATAGGTTTCTTCGCTTGGTCTTTCGCCATGATTTAGCCAAAGTTTAAACACATCCAATTTTACTTCCTCTTTTGGCGAATCGCTTTGTTTATTAATAAGCCACCACGAACCGGTTGCTTCGTCATTTTTAATATTTGCTGTGGCCGGTTTTGGAAAAACGTATCCAATTCCATCCTGAAAAACCCAGTCAACATTTTCAATCTCCTTTTCGCCGGTTTCTAAAATTGATTGTTTACTTCCAGAAGAAAAAGTAACCTCATCGCGAAGAAGACACTGATTTAATGTTGTAACAACTGCCAGTTCCCTGTTTTTGCATGAGATTCCTGCACCCAAACAAACGTATTCATCATCAAAGAAAAACCACGATTTTCGGGCAATTAGTGGATCGTGCGGGCTTCTGAAATCAAATGCCGCGGTTCCATATTTACCATCAGTAGCTGCACCAACAAATTCTGTTATTCCCAACTTCTGAATTTCCCGTTCAGAAGGCATTTCAGTCTTTTGCATTACCGTTGTTCCCGGTATTTTCTGATAATCGAAAACCGGTGCAATATCATCATACTCGTTGCCTGTTCTGGAAATATGATTTGTACCATCCCCTCGGTGATGATTAAAAAGAGCTTCGCTGTTGTACGGCTCCTCCATGTTGTGGGTTCGGGTTGAAAACATTCTTACCGAAGTAAACCAATCGGGCCTTTGAAAAGAAAAATGTTCGGAATGCCAAAAATAGGTTGCGTGAGAAGTAGTTGGTTTAATTCCGTTATTTCTAATATCAGCAATTTCTTGTATTTCATCTTTTCGATAATCGGAAGTAAGTAACAATTTTTCAGCAGTTTTTGCACTATAAGGATGTAAAGTACCCTTGCGACTAATACTTCGGTTTTTTGCTCCTGCATCGGGATATTTTCCAAATACAGCAGTTTTGCAAATTCCATCCAAATAGTAATCGATTAGGCGAGCCAGTTTTTCGCTGGAAAACGAGAATTCTGTACCAGCCGTATAAACCGCCCATTCAACAAAAGCATCAGCATAACCAAGTCCATAAGATAGTGTATTGTTTACACCGTCAACCCTGTGATGAAAACTATTGTCGTACTGAATTCCACGTCCCCCCATTTCTCTATTCGAAAATCCCGATGGAATATTTATGAAACTGTAACCATATTTTGCCCCAACCCATTCAGAAAATTTTATTTCACTTTCAATTATCCGAACAACTTCATTAAATTTGTCATCATTGCCAAGGAAGAGCATATTTTTAGCTTGAATTCCGGCTATTTTTATCCGGTCTCCTCCAGGGCGGGCGCCAGGTGCTTCCGTATGGGCACGTCTAATAATTGGTTGGGCTTTTTCAACCAAATCTTTTGGCAGTTCGTCACCAATAATAAGCATTAACGTAACCAAACCATTGGTTGTACCAATTTGATTGTGCCACCAATTGTCGCAGAAATAATCGTTATC
>JABMPI010000696.1 GCA_013203755.1 Bacteroidota bacterium | reverse complement strand
GTATTGATAGCTCCAAATTGCATCATCGGAATTTCAGGTGAACTTAACATGATTTGACCATTTTTAGCCTGAACTCTGGCATAATTTTGTACCACATTCCAGTCGTTTGTTGAACCCGGAATTTGGTCAATTCCTGCACGAACCTCACCACCCTGCACATCAAAAGACAATACTCCATCATCAAGTGAAAATGGGAAAGCGATGTAAATTCCCTCGGGGTCGGTCACTAATTTTTTTAGAATTGAATAGGCCAAATCAATGCGTTTTGTTGTATTAAATAACCTGATTTCAAACTCATAAGTCCCATCCTTAATGGCCGCTTTTGTATCTCCTTTGAAGTAAATGGTATTCCAAATTTCACCCTTTTCAAAACGCTCAAACCTGACTTTGTCAAGTGGTTCTCTTTTGTAATCATCCAAACGGAAAGCTTCCATTTGCGAACGACTTCCGAGGGTTTCGTAAATAAATTCACCCAATTTCCACTTGGCATCCTGATCAACCAATTCCTTATTTAGTTCCTTATCAAACAAACTTGATATTGCAGCACGCTCACTGTCGATTTTAATTTTGTACCACTGGTTTTCAAGTTCCGAAATCTCCAACACTTCCTCTGTTTGTTGCTGCTCATTTTCACTGCGGGAAATGATGTATTTTTTATACCCAAAAGCAGGAACATTATCAACCCAAATTGCCCAGTAAGTTCCGTCAGAATGGGTTTCCACTGCCTGTGCTTTGGCTTCATTTCCGTTCTCGTCAAGCAGACGAAACTCTTTATATCGTGGCACTAATTGATGATCGATGTAGGCGGTTACCAAGCCACTTCGTTCCCAGTTCAGAGAATTGAAAACCACCAGTGACGGTTCTTTCTCTCGCTCGACATGAGACTGCAACAATCCAAGCGCCTCTTCACCAATCATTTTTGAGCGACGCCCGGCTTCCCATGCATACGATTCTTTTAGTGCCCGCTGTTCCATAGTGTATTTATGAAATGGTTCGCGCACACTGCCATGGTAACCAACCGTGTGTTCGGTATAAAATAGCAAGGAATTGTTTGCCCAATAAATGCGTTCGTCAATTTCTTCGGGTAATTTAGATCCCAAGATGCTTGCCATGGAAAGGCCAGACATGTTTGCAATCAGGTCTGACTGAGCACGACGCGTTGTGGCCACTTCGCGGGCAGAAGCACCAAATCCATCGGTCCACCAATCTGGCCAGGCACCACGAATGGTTTGAAATTCATCGCCATGCTTGGCCTCCATTTCCTCGAAGAATTCGGTGGCTGTAGCAGTTTGTAATTTCGGCCAGGTATATTTTTCATTCCACTTTTTTATCATATCCGAAGCACGGGTAGATGGAGGCGAATTGTCTGTAAAATAACCCGAATGTTGAATTGAAATCAGATCGTACTCGTATCCTTTATTCATCAAATCCGAGAGGTAGGTTAATAGTTTTTCTTCGAAGGCATTAAAATCTTTATTATGAATTTCGAAAAAATTTCCGGTCATATAATGTTCAGCGCGGTAGGCTAACATTTTATTACCCGAAGGAGATTCCCACCAAAAAAGGGTTGGTTTATCAAAGCAAATTAAAGCCCGGTGTCCGTGTGTTCCCATGTTGAGGTATTTAATTCCCAGGTCGCTGTAATAATCATTCAAACACCAACCAATACCATTTACATCATTTTGCATGGCCATTTTTACTTCCAGTCCGGCCTCTTTAATTTTTTTCAAAGGCTGAAGGGAGGCTGCCAATATTTGCTCGTCAGGTAGTTCATCAAAATTGAAATACATACCGGCAATTTCAATTCGTCTTTCTGCTACACGTTTTTTCAGACGTTCAATTTGGGCAGCAGGTCGCGATCGTAAATATTCATTTACCGGCCACATGGCTTCACAAGTCCATCTAAATTTGGCCTCATCCGGGTAGTTGTCTGTCAGGTCACAATAGTCGAGTGCATAATCGATATAACGCAAATGCTCACCCAAAATTTCTGTTTGTGAGCGCGTATAACCAATATCGGTATGTGAATGCTGGACAAAATTAACCCGCCATTTGCGAACCGGAGTTAAGGTTAATTTGCCTTTGTCGACAAAATTTCCCGCAACCAGTTTGTAGGAAACTTGCTTTTCCTTTTTCACCTTTGGAAGTGCCAGTTTCATATAATTGTAGCCAAACTTTATGGGTGTCTCTTTTAAAAGTTTCCCATCAATATATATTTTAGCAGTTTCCGGGTTTCCGAAATGCAAAATTCCTGCAACACCCAACTGTTTGTCCTCTCCGTCCTCGGTAAGTAATGCGGGATATACCTTAAAATTCAATCCACTTTCCAAGGCGAATTTAAAGGTCATGTACCAAGATTGTGAATCAAATTTTCCTCCGGTTATTTTAATTCTGAGAGGTTCACCTTTCTTTATATTTTTAGTTGGAACTTTCAAATACATGAATCCAAAATGGTCGCCAGCACGGTCTATTAAATCTTCTTGAAATGAAAGTACCGAGCCATCTTCAGCTTTATCTTCCCATTGGCTTTTAGCGTCTGTCCCGAATGAGAATTTTTTAATCCCATTTACCTCAACATCAAATTTCGCAGCTCCGGGATCGGAGTCAATGCCTGCTAACCAGGCAAAGGTGACAAATTCGTCTTTGATATTTGAAGGAACAGAGGCGGTTTCCCATTCCATTGAAAATTTTCCAGTTGTGGCTCTAACTATCAAACATTCATTCGCAACCGGAATGGAAGAATGATAATTAAAATCGCTTCCCTCAATTTTTTTCGCATATCCGTTTATAATGCTTTTTGATAAGGAAATTTGAGATTGTGCAAAAATCCCCGATGAGATCATTGCAAACATCATGACTAAAGCAATCAAAAGTTGAAATTTGGTTTTCATAATTATGTTTTTTATTGATGTACTATTTTATTGTTTTTACAAGCTTGCTTCACCTTTGTCTCTCAGACACGCAATGACAGTTCCATTATCTGTCGTCATTGCGAGGAGGAACGACGAAGCAATCTGCTATTTTATAAAAGCTTTAACTACCCATGTTTCAATTTCCCCTTCATTAATGATTTTATAACTTCCTGCTGCTGCAGGGATCACAAATGTTTCGGCATAATTAAATCGTTGGCTGATACCATTTTTTGTTTCCACAAGAATGCTTGTTCCTTCAACCAATGAAAGCACATGGCATTTGCCCTCAGTTTTCACTTCAATTTCCGTATTAAAATGAAAACGGTGTACGTCGTACGAATGCTTCTCGTGAGTAGCCAGATGGTACAATTTCCAGTCATTGCCTTCCTCTAATAAACTTGGATGAGCAATTAATTTCTGCTTGACGTATTTGCCTTTCCGGTTGAAATATAAGTTGTCTATACCACGCTGAATGTTTAGCGGGCGTGGCTTCCCATCCAGGTCAACACGCATCCAGTCGTACATTTTAAAGGTAAAAATGTATGGCGTTGCGCTAATCTCAAGTACCATGTTGTCAATTCCTGCACCGTGAATAGTTCCGGGTGGAATCAGGAATAAATCATGCTTGTTTGAATCGAGTACCTGAACATGTTTAGTGATGTCGATGGGCTGTTTCTTTTCGAAACTGTATTGTAAATCCTTTTCGAATTCCTTCGGATCAATATCTTCCTGAAAGCCCAAATAACATTTGGCATCTTTCCCGGCGTCCAGAATGTAATAGGTTTCCTCCTGCGTAATATCTTCCCCAAAATGTTCTTTCATATATTCGGGGCGCGGGTGGCACTGAACCGACAAGTTGCCACCATCGAAGGTATCCAGAAAATCGAAACGAATCGGAAATTCAACACCATACTGATTGGCATGATTTCCGAGCACAGCTGAATTTTCCTGAAACATCAGACAGTCAAAAGAGACTTCGAGTAGCTTGTTTGAACTTTCGAAAAGCAGCCCATTTTCAGGAACAATCAATTCGAATGACCAGGCATAGTTGATCACCTCTTTATTGAGGCCGTCAATTTTCTTCATCACCCACTGTCCTCCCCAAGCTCCGGGTTCAAACCAGGGTCGCACACGGAAAACATTTTGGCTAATTTCAGCGAGTCCATTTCGAAGATCATCACCGCTGATCCAGGTAATTTCGTCGGGACGCTGCCCATCAATCATCACATCAATATTAGGGAGAATTGATTGTTTGTGTTGGTTCAGAACAACCCAGTCAACAAAATAAAATCGTTTGTACATGGGTTTAATTTCATCCGATTG
Organism: Bacteroidota bacterium; assembly: GCA_013203755.1. Lineage (GTDB taxonomy): Bacteria > Bacteroidota > Bacteroidia > Bacteroidales > Prolixibacteraceae > Draconibacterium. The sequence continues at coordinate 2,116 of JABMPI010000696.1, read as the reverse complement.
AGAGGCACCAATGTTGGTAATTGATCTGGCGCGCGCACGAAACTGCAATTCATTTTTGGGCAGGTCGGCGTAAATCAGCAAACCTTCCCAAGCGGCTAATTGAGCTCCAACACCATAAACAATGTTAATATCGAATTCCTTCTTCGGTTCTATTTTATTCAGCTTTTCGGCTTCAAAGAAATCTTCCAGTTCAATGGTTGCCCGTGTTCCAAAAATCGGGTTGTCGCCACCAAGAAAAGGCTCAATTAACTTATTGATTTCTTCTTCCGGTTTTAAGGCATCGTCAATTTTTACCCAGTTGACTGATTTACCCAACTGCACAAATTGTTCCTGCAACTGATCTTTTAGCAAATCAAAAAACACCCCAACATAACCGTCAAGAATAATCACTTTATTCTTCTCAATTTCCTCTGCAAGAGTTTTGTGTCCAAGAAAAATCTTATCGTCCCTCAAAGAATGTGTTGGGTAAATTCCATAGTTCCCTTTTGCTGAACTCTGTTTGCTCACCGGCATCAGATATTGATCGGTTTTGCGCCAACCTTCTTTCTTCATTATTTTGTATTCTGTCATTGTAACTCCTTATTCATTTACAAGCTTGATTACAACAGCCTCTTGTTTTACCAACAATGACCGTAAGCTTTTAGGAATAGATATTTTAATCCCTCCATCAACCGGTTTGATGCTTAGTTTTTGTTTTGAAGCCAGTAGACTGGCTTTCAGTTTTCCCTTTAAATTTGTTTGGACAAAAATTTCAGAAGGCAACTCTTTCTCATCCTTTGCAGGCATGTAAATTGCATAAATCTTGTTGTCGCCTTTTGCTGTATATGCCACTTTGCCATCGAGAAATGGTTCCACCGGATTCGTTTCGTAGATTGCCTCTCCGTTTACTTGCAGCCATTTACCAAGTAAATCAAGGCTTTCATATACTTTAGGTTCGAAATCACCTTTCCCATCTGGGCCAACACCAAGCAGAAGATTTCCGCCTTTAGCAACAATATTTACGAGCAAGTGTACCAGCTCTTTCGATGATTTGTAATTATCATTTTTTACCCAGCCCCATGCGCCACCCATAGTAATACAGCTTTCCCAGGGAACCGATAATGCTTTTTCGGGTGTTTTCTGTTCAGGAGTTAAATAGTTTTCGTATTCCCCTTCCACCCAGCGGTCAACAACAAGCATTCCTGGTTGTTTGGCACGTGCCTTTTCTGCAATCAGTTTCATGTTGATATCCATGTCGTGCGGATACTTGCAAAAATCCGCAACCTTTTCGTTTATAGCCGATTTTGGTAAAACCCAGCATCCATCCAACCAAAGAATATCAACTTTCCCATACTCTGTAGTCAATTCGTTCAATTGATTTTGTGTGTATTCCACAAATTTTTTCCATCGTTCGGGATGTTTGGTAATATCATAACTAGGATTCCGGTCTTTGGGTGGATAATATGGCCACCAGAAGTTTGGTGATGTCCAATCTGGTTTCGAAAAATAAATTCCGGTTGCCAGTCCTTCTTTCCGGGTGGCATCAAGAACTTCCTTTAAAACATTCGATTTCGGATTTGAAGAAAAAGGACAGACAGGAGCCGTTACTTTAAAATCGGTGTATTTCGTATCATACAAACAAAATCCATCGTGATGTTTGGATGAATAAATCATATATTTTGCTCCGGAGCTTTTAAACATATTCGCCCATTTTTCAGGATCGAAGTTAACCGGATTAAACTTTGTAATGGTGTTCCGGTAGTCATTGCAAAATTGGTAATAGTCGTCGTAGCCTTTACGGGTAATCCAGTCCTCGGGACACAAAGCCCACGATTCAACAATGCCGAGTTCCGAATACAATCCCATATGAATGAGCAAACCGAATTTGTATCCCTGCCACTTCTTAAGGTTTTCCTGTACTTTCGGATCTTTGGGCCATACATATCCATGGTCGTTTGACAAATGTCGTGTCAATTCCACTGCCATCGGATCGTCAGTGGATTTCAACTTTGTATTTTTTTCTTTTTGTGCCATTGTATTATTCTAAATAAGGATAAATATTTAAATGTTTGCCTGGAGTTTTTAATCTCATGTAAAGCAAGGTTCCGTGTAACTGATTCTTAGAAAAATTATGGAT
>JABMPI010000695.1 GCA_013203755.1 Bacteroidota bacterium | reverse complement strand
CTTGAAAAGGTGGTTTATTTAAACATGGGAAATGCGGTGCAGGCAACCGTTTTTGGAAAATTGAATGATGTTGACCAGCCTTCCGCACCGGGTTTTATGTAATTTTTATTGTAAGTATCAATGGTTTCCTGACCTGCCTGCTCGTAAATATATTCTCCAAAACCTTCACTACTATTCCGATCCACAACTTCGCGGTTATTTTGTTTATCGAAAACAGACGACAAAGCACCGGTAGTTTTATCAATCGTTATTTTAAAATATTTATTTTCCAGTTGAGATTTGGCTTCATCAAACTGAACAGTTGATTCAACTTTTATGGGTTCCAGTATTGGAATATATGTTTTATAGCCCATTGCAGGAATTGCCTCTGCATTAAACGACAACAAATTATAATCCTCAAAAACAGGTATTATTTCTCCGGTTTCAGCATCTTTTAATCCGTACACATTAAACTTCTTTTGATAAACGCCACCAAAAAACTGCACTCTTCCTCCTCGTTCCCAGGGCAGGGGATTATAAACCACAACCCTTTTGCCATCAACGGCAACCGACGATGCAAGCGTTTTCATTTGGCGTTTCATTAAGGGAACAATTATTTTTTCGGCCTCCCAAATTCGATCACTCTTTTCGCGCCAACTTCCCTCAATATAATCGTAATTCCCCAAGGATTTTTGAATTTTAAAATCATCGTAAAACTTCCAGGTATGCTGGTCGGCGTGTGTCATTGCCGAGCCAAAAGTATGCTCATCAAAAAGTATCATTCCTTCCACTGCCTTATCGATGTGTATTGCAACGGGATTCAAATCAACTCCCCACTGGCTTAGTTGTGTATTTAAAATTTCAGTATTATAGGTTTCACGTTGCAAATGTTTACTCATTTTTGTTTCGCGTGGCATCGACATGTATCCATGAATCCAGGTATCGGGCATGTCGCCGGTAATAACGGGCAGATCAGGATTCTCCTTTATCAGCAAGTCATAAAAATCGGAAAGCTGACCAATTTTCACGTTGGCATCCGGCATCTCCTCTTTTGCTGTCTCCAGCAATTCGGCTACCTCTTTTGCTGCTGGTGCGCCCGAGTTTTCGTGCGTATGAATCATTGCAAGCCATGTTTTATGCGGCCAGTTTTTGGGAGGCAAAATTCCTGAACCATAATATTCAGCCCAATAAAAAGTCAGCAGTTTTGAACCATCGGGACCTTGCCACCAAAACAGCGTTGGTACATCGGGCGAAGCCGACCCGGGATTACAACCCAAATGCAAAATATCGACTCCCGCATTTTTAAGTACTGTTGGCAAAACCCGCGAATGACTGGGAACATCGGTAAGTTTTGCCCCTCGTGGAGCCGGCAAATTGTATTTGCCATTTATTTCAGCGGCATAGAATAATCCGCGAGCCAGGTTCTCCAAATCGCTGGCCTCGGTTTCGAAAGTTACCGGCAGTGCATGCGGAACAATTCGCTGCTCTTTTACCGCTTTTTCAAGACGAACTTTGCGCTCATCCGAACTATTTTCGAGCATGTATTTTAAGGGCCAGCTTGGAATGGTCCAAACAAACTGTTCCGGTTTTGGCAAGTCCGATGTTTCATCAATCGACTTTAAGGTTTCATCGAGCATATTTTCAGTGTATTGCTGCAACACACCCTCTGCCCAATTGGTATAACCAATGTCGACGTGCATTTTAAACACCACCACAATATCAGTTACCGCGCTTTTATTGTCACCTTTATCTACTTCAACCGCTGCAATTTGAGCGTTAAGGTTTGTAGCAAATAATATCAGGATTAGAAATATATAGTACTTCATAATTTTTGAATTGATTTTTCGATAACAATATTAAGTTATTCACTGATAATAACAATATCAAAAACGGATTATCAATTTTTCACTTTGTTATCCTGAACGGAGTCGAATGATTCCGCTTTTCGCAAATAATAAAAGAAAATACCCCCAATAACCACCACCAACATTAGGGTACAAACCAGCGAACCTTCGAAACCAAAACCACCGCCATTCAGCATTTCGTTGCCAGAAAGTTTTATGCTGAACAACGACTCTATTTGCTGACCACTGACATGATAACCCAAAACAGGCCCCTGAAAGAAATTCCAAAACAAGTGCAACGAAATAGGAAACCAAAGGTTTTTGGTAAAAATATACGCTGAGCCCAAAAGTATGCCTGCCAGAAAAAGGTTGGTAAGTGCAATCCTCCCCAAACTGGAATTTAACCCGTGCATGGCCGTAAAAATTATTGCACTAATAACCAGTGCTAAATATTTGTTGCGTGACGATAACAGATTATTCAGAACGTACCCGCGAATCATAATTTCTTCGTTAAGGGCAACCACAATAAACAGCAGAAAACTAATGGACAGCGCGCCGAAATCTACTTTTAAAACCGAGAATT
>JABMPI010000694.1 GCA_013203755.1 Bacteroidota bacterium | reverse complement strand
TATAGAAACCGAAAAGCTATTTGGTTTGAGTATATGCAAGAATGAATGCATAATTGAGTGAATGGGGAAAGATTATTCCGAATCTGTATTTTTAGATGGAATAGAAAATGCCAACAAACGCGAATCGTATTTGTATTCAGTTATTTTACCCTCTTCGTTGGTTTCGTATTTAAATTTGTCTTTTGAAATGGCGGAAACCAAATTTAGTCCAGCTTTGGTTATTTTGTTGAATTTGAAATTATCGAGTCCGGTTTTCTCTTTCACTACGTCAGCAAGTAAACGCTCTTCGTAATAATCGGCTCGTTTGTCTGGAGTAACAATATGTATGGTTGCCAAAGTTGTTTTTGCCTGTTGAACATCCATCGACGCTGTTATTCCACTTAATTCGGTGGGAACCTCAACAGGGATTCGAAGCAAGACGACATCTTCATGAGTTAATCTTCCTTTGGTAGATTCGCGCAGACTTTTGTTGGGTTTTTCCTGAGGTTTAGCTTCCTTAATTACCGGCTTTGGTGATATCTTTTTGTCTTTTACCGGCTCTTTTTTCTTTATTTCAACGGGAGTTATTTTTTCTTCCGGATTTACCACTTTTTTATCTTCAACAACAGCAACCTGATTTTTAGGAATTCCATTGTTTGTGGATTTATTAAACAACGTGAAAAATGCAAATGCCAATATTAAAATAGCTGCCACCCGACCCGACCACAATAAAAATGTTTTTCCTAAAGAATAATGGTAAAGTTTTTTCTTTTTGTTGAATAGAATGGTTTCGTCGGGTTGAAGTTTGGTTTTGCTAAATAAAACAACATCCCTCTTTTTTTCAGGATGTTTAACTATGTAGTTTTTTAATTCAGATTTATCGGTTGTTGTAATATCGCCTTCCAAACTTGCAATTACAGCATTGTTAAATTCCTTTTCTGCATCGTATTTTTCTTTGTAAAGTTTTTCTTTTTGGTTGAATGAGATATTTTCAGGTTCTACAGAAACCGTTTCAAATAAAGAAAGTTCTTCTTTTAAGTCGGGGTTATTTTGAAGAAACTCAATAAAATTGTTTACCAGGAGTTCATCTAAATTACCCTCCAGATAGTCGATAAAATAAGCTTCGTAATTATCTCTGTTAATTTTCATTCTTAAAATTTCTAATGCTGTAAAAATTTGCCCTTGTTTTTTTCTTTCTCCTCCCACTTTTTTGGAGAGGTTGGGAGGGGGTCTTAAATTACAACTTCCATGTTTCCAATATATTTTTTCAGAAATACCCTCGCCCGGTAAATATAAACTTTCACCTGCGATTCGCTTAAATTTGTCATTTCTCCAATTTCTTTATACGAATATCCTTCGTAATCGCGCAGCAATAAAACTATCCGCTGAAGTTCAGGCAGACGGTTTACGGCATCTTTTAATATTTCGCTTAAATCAGAATAATTGTTTTCATGGCTCGCTTCAACTAATTTTAAATCTTCGGAATAGGCAGAACGTTTTTCTTTTCTGATAAGGTCAATCATTGTGTGATATCCTGTTGTAAACAAGTACGATTTTACCTTTTCAGAATTTACGTTTTCCACGTTTTTCCAAAGCTTTTCAAAACTTTCCTGTACAATATCTTCTGCCTTATGAATGTCTTTAATACTCTTTAAAATAAACCGGTATAACCGGTCCGAATAAAGATCCACAGATGTATTGTAGTCGTTAGTTGTCATTTGTTTTCCGAGCGCTTTTCACTTCATAAGACGAACAAGTAGGTGGTATGTTACAGGCAGGAGATAATTTTTTTAATAATGGGAAAGTGGGAGTATAATTTCAGAACAAGTAAAATTAGGTTATTAGGGTCGTATTTGGGTTTGAAATTGTAATTCTGCAAAGGTTTAAAAATTGGAGATAAGGTTTATAATAGGAGAGATTGGCGCAAAAAAAGCTTCGGAAATTCCAAAGCTTTCAATATATTAATGTAAAATTTTCTAGTCAATAACTTCCACCCAACCATACTTATCAGGTTCATCGCCATATTGAATGGCTCTTAATTTATTGTAGAGTTTTGTCGACCACTCGCCGGGCTCGTCACCATATTTAAACCACTTATCGTTGTCGTTATCGTAAATACCTTTAATGGGTGAAATTACGGCAGCAGTTCCACATGCACCTACCTCTTCCAAATCTGCAAGTTCTTCGTAAGGAACTTTACGACGTTCTACTTTTAATCCCATCTCTTCAGCTAAAACCATCAGACTTTTGTTGGTAATCGATGGTAAAATTGAATCGGATTCAGGAGTGATGTATGTATTATTTTTTATTCCGAAGAAATTGGCTGGGCCACATTCGTCGATGTATTTTTTCTCTTTACTATCCAGATAAAGAACCGCTGAAAAGCCACCGGCTTTTGCTTTTTTGCCTTCGTACATGCTGGCTGCGTAGTTTCCACCAACTTTGTATTTTCCGGTTCCTTGTGGTGCGGCGCGGTCGAACTCACGCATAATAACCAAATCGGTTGGTTTAAAACCTTCGGGGAAATAGGGTCCAACTGGCATTACAAAAATCATAAAAAGATATTCCTCTGCCGGACAAACACCAATTTGCGGACCGCTACCAATAAGTAACGGACGAATATATAAAGCAGCACCAGAGTCGTATGGAGGAACAAAACGTTCGTTCAATTTCACAGCTTTGCGAACTGCTTCCATAAATTTATTTATGGGAAGTTTTTCCATTAAAATACCATCAGCAGAGTCTTGCATTCGTTTGGCATTTTCATCCATTCTAAAAACACGAATTTTTCCATCTTTGCCTTTAAAGGCTTTTAATCCTTCAAAAGATTCCTGTCCATAATGAAGTGCAGTTGCCGCCATGTGGATATTAATGGTATTCGACGAACTAGTTTCCAGCTCGCCCCATTCCCCATTTTTGTAATAACAACGAACATTGTAATCTGTATCTTGATACCCAAATCCCAGGTTTTTCCAGTCGATATTTTCCATTTGTTCTTCCTCTTTCGTATTGGCTATTATTGAATTCAACCTATTTTTTTGAATTGCGAGGGCAAATTAATAAATTTTTATGGATTCGAAGTACGAGAAAAGTCAGGTAAAGGTTGAAAGATCAAATGTTTTACAACTGGTTAAAATAGAAATTGGAAATTTTGAATATTGAAGAGAATTGTTTTAATATTCAATCTGTAAAAAATACCCGTTATGTTTTCTGATGTTCAAAACTGTATCATTTTCAAAAATTAGATATTGTCCTTTTATCCCTTTTAAAACACCTTTTATTGTTGGTATTTTATCGAATCCAATACTTTTAATTTTTTGCGGATATTGCTGAACAGGATATTCTATTGCAGTTGTTGAATTATCAGGCTCAATGTATTTTTTTAGCTCAGCAGGTAGAAGTTGAATTACCTTTTCTTTTTCTTCATCCAAATTAATATTTTCAGCCACTTCGTTTTTTAACATTGCCCGCCAGTTGGTTTTATCTGTAAAATGGGTTTTTAAAAAAACTTCCATTACCCCGGCAATGTGTCGGTTTGGAGTTGTAGCTAATTTAATTGCGTAACTGGCTCCCTGGTCAATCCAGCGGGTTGGAATTTGATGATTGCGTGTAACTCCCACTTTTATTTCGCTCGAAACTGCCAGATAAACAAAGTGGTCAACAAGGTCGTGTTTTTGTGCCCACTCTAAATTGCGGGCAATTCCCAAATGCGATTTCGATAATTCCGGTCTAATAACCGACTCGGATGCTTCGGGGGCAGTTTGAAGACAGTTGTAGCAAAACCCCTGATGAAAGGAAGTTTTGGTTCGTTTTCCACATGAAATGCAGTTGATTTGTCCGGTGAAATTCATTTTAATTTCCTTCCCAATCAAAGCATTCATGGCTATTTGATTTTCGCCAATTGGTAAAAAATAGTTAACCGGACTTGCAAGTTCTGTCCGCATTTTATAGATGTTGCCTTCGTATTGCATAATATTTTTGTTTGAAATTTTAAACATCGGGAAAATACAAAAGTTTTAACGATTGCAAAAAGTATATTAAAAATTGATAGTGTATTGAATAATTCAAAATGAACAAAAATTTGGCAATCGGGATTCCATGATCGAATTATTAGAAATGATACAGAATATAATCGTATACGAAAATACATTGCAAATCTGGAATTGCTACATTTGACGGAACGGTTGAAAATGTTGGAATGTAGCGATTGAAATAACAATTCAAAAAGACAAATATCAAATAACAAAAATATGAACGATTTCAGTAAAATTATATTCGCTTTTTTAGTGTTGGCAAGTGGATTTTCTTGTACAATAGAAAATGAAAAATCGGATAAACCCAACGTAATAATAATTTATACCGACGATCAGGGAGCAATTGATTTGAACAGTTATGGAGCCACAGATTTAGTTACTCCAAACATGGATAAAATAGTAAACAGCGGAGTGAAATTTACCCAGTTTTACGGGGCACCGGTTTGTTCGCCATCACGTGCCGGATTGCTAACCGGAAAAACACCGCAAAGAGCAGGGGTTCCCGGAAATGTTAGTCCTACTAATCCCAGAAGTGGAATGCCGGGAAGTCAATATACAATGGCAGAAATGTTTAAAGATGCAGGTTATAAAACGGGGCATATTGGTAAATGGCATTTGGGACATCCCACAGAAAAGCAACCAAATGCACAAGGTTTTGATTATTCATTTGGTCATTTGGTGGGGTGTATCGATAATTTTTCGCACTTCTTTTATTGGAATGGTCCTAATCGTCATGATCTGTACCGAAATGGTGAGGAGGTTTTTTATCCGGGTGAATATTTTCCCGATTTACTTGTAAAGGAAGCTTCGGAGTTTATGGATAAAAACAAGGAGAATCCGTTTTTTATCTATTTCGCGATGAACACACCACACTACCCGTACCAGGGAACTCCGGAGTGGCTGAAGTATTATCAGGATAGAGGTTTGAAATATCCACGCGATTTGTACGCAGCTTTTCTTTCCACGCAGGACGATAAAATAGGTGAACTTTTACAAAAAGTTGAAGATTTGGGATTGAGTGAAAATACCATCGTAATATTTCAGTCGGATAATGGATATTCCACCGAGGAGCGCGCTCATTTTGGCGGTGGAAATGCGGGGTTTTTGCGAGGTTCAAAATCGTGTTTGTTTGAAGGTGGAATTCGGGTGCCGGCAGCTATAAAATGGCCGGCAAAAATTAAAGCTAACCAAGTGCGTAATCAAATGGCAGTGAATGCAGATTGGATGCCAACACTGGCAGAATTGTGTGGAATAGATTTGGATACCAAAGATTTAGACGGGAAAAGTTTGGTTTCTGTTATAATGAATGAGAAAAATAAATCGGTTCACAATGATATTTTTAGCTGGCAACATGGTAAACAGTGGGCTGCACGAAATGGCGATTGGAAATTGTTGGGAAATCCTGCCATTCGTTATGAAGAGTTTACTCCGGAAGATTCGCTGTTTCTGGTAAATTTAAAAGAGGATATTGGAGAGACAACTAACCTGGCAGCTACCAATCCTGAAAAGGTAAAGGAGTTGCAAATGCAGTTTGAAGAGTGGCTGGAAAGAAGCCGGAAGTAAAACTTGTAATAAGATAATTGGTTCCTGCAAGAAAACTCATATTTTTTCAAGTCTTTGCAAGAAAACGTCAAAGACAAGGCTTTCGAAGTTCTGAAAATCAAGGAGTTTACTCCTGTAAATGACTGTTTTCAAAACAAGAGTAACGCAGTATTTGGCGTTTTCTTGCAAAGACTAATTAGCAGAAATTGGTAACTTATAATGCTTTACAAATAAAAAAAATCATGTAAATTGGAGTCTATATAATTTTAAAACTTAATAAAATGAACATGAAAATTTTGAAAGGAACTGCTTTTGGTGGAATTGCTTATTATTTGTTGGGTTGGCTGATTTATGGAATTTTATTGATAGATTTTACAGCAACCAGTTTTAATCAATGTGCTGCCAGGCCTGATGGTTTAATGATTTGGTGGGCAATGATTCTTGCAAGTTTTATTTTGGCCTTATTTTTAACTTTGGTGTTGAAATGGTCGGGAGCAAAAGGAATAGTTGATGGTATAAAAACCGGAGCCTTGTTTGGAATTTTGTTTGGATTAAGTACTGATTTGTCTAATTACTCCATGTCAACAATGTTCAACAACTTAACGGCATTAATTGTGGATGTCGTTGTTTGGGCTTTCATTTTAGCAATTGTAGGTTTGATAATCGTATTAACATGGGGAAAGGATAAAGCCATCTGATTTTTTCTGGTAAATACTTTGCGATAGACTGGTAGACGTAAATGGTGATTGGAAAGTGTTCGGAGATCCCGCGATTCGGTAACAGGAGTTTGCTCCGGAAGATTCTTTGTTTTTGATGAATTTGGAAGAGGGTCCTGTTCATAAAATAAACCTGGCGTTCATAAATTCTGAAAATGTACATGAGTTGAAAATCCAGTTTAAGGTGTGGTTGAAAGGAATCGATAGTAATTTAGCTTTTACCCTCCGATTTCAACCTCAATTCCAAACTCTTTAAAAATTGAAATAGCCATGTTTTGTTCTTCTTGCGAAGGTTCAGCCATTTCGAATTCATTATATTTTGAACCCAATTTGTTGTATTTATTAGCCGCAATATTATGATAGGGAAGAAAGTTTACCGCAGTTTTTTTCCCGGGTGATGCGGTTTCCAAACCGGGTCTATTCGAAGGTAATTCAGCAATAAATCTAGCCATCTCGGTAAGTTCTTTTTCATCAGCATTTAAATTCTTAATAAGCGGAATCCGAATATTAATATTTGCCCCGGTTTCAGCTAAACTTTTTAAATTTTTGAGAATGAGTTGATTACTAACACCCATCCATTTTTTGTGTTTCTCCGAATCCATTAATTTCAGGTCATACAAAAAAAGATCTGTACGTTTTGCTACTTCCAGCAACACTCTTGTATCAGCAAATCCACTTGTGTCAACTGTTCTATGAATGTTCTTTTCTCCGCAAGCATCCAATAATTCAATTAAGAATTCAGGGAACATTAATGGTTCGCCGCCCGAAACAGTTAAGCCACCACCCGATTGGTCGAAGAGAACACGTTCCCGCTCAATTATTTTTAAAAGCTCTTTAACATCGTAATTTGCTCCCGACATTTCAATGGCTTTTGTGGGGCAGGCTTCGGCACATTTTCCACATAAATTGCAGGCCTCAAAATCAGTTGTAATTCCTTCGGGAGTTAAAGTTAATGCATCGTTTGGGCAAATTTCAATACAGTCTTTTGCGCCAATACATTTCGATGCGGTATAAAATTTTTGAACTTCCGGCGATTGACTTTCAGGATTGTGACACCATTTGCACGACAGCGGGCAACCCTTCAGAAAAATAGTTATTCTAATGCCTGGTCCATCGTTTATGGCGTATCGTTTTATGTCGAAAATTAGTGGAATCATTTTATTGTAGTGAGTATTGAGACGGTTGATTAGGCTTGTTATTTCGACGATAACGGAGGAGAAATCTCTCTCGTATTGAACAGATTTCTCAGTCGTTCCTCCTTCGAAATGACATCAAGTTGAAGCCGTCTCACTACTCTGTACTATTAATCTATTTAAAAAACTTCATTCTCCGTTCTATCAATTACTTCTTGTTGTAAATCGGCATTCATATCGTTAAAATAGTCGCTGTAACCTGCCATTCGAACCAGCAAATCTTTGTAATCTTCGGGGCAGGCTTGTGCAGCTAAAAGTGTTGCTGTATCAACAATATTAAATTGAATGTGGTGACCGCCCAATGTAAAGTAACTGCGAATGAGATGTCCCAATTTTTCAATGTCTTTTTCGCGTTTTACAAGGCTCGGTACAAAACGCAAATTTAATAAAGTACCACCCGATTTTATTTGGTCGAGTTTACCGAGAGACTGAATTACAGAAGTTGGTCCTTGCGTATCGCAACCGTGCGAAGGCGAAGTTCCGTCGGAGATAGATTTTCCTGCAAAACGTCCGTTTGGTGTTGCTCCCAGCACTTTCCCAAAATATACATGGCAAGTTGTAGAAAGCATATTTAAATGAAACGATTCTCCTTTTGTATTGGGTTTTCCGTCGATGGCAGCCAACAAATCGTTATAAACGGTTACTGCAATTTCATCGGCATATTCATTGTCGTTACCCCAAAATGGTGTGCGGTTTATTATGCGCTGACGCAGTTTTTCTTCACCTTCAAAGTTTTTTGAAACCGCATTTAACAGTGTGTTCATGCCAAATTTGCCATCTTCAAAAATATGTTTTTTTATTACAGAAAGACTATCGGTAACTGTTCCCAAGCCGGTACATTGAATGTAATTGGTGTTGTACCGGGGCCCGCCGTTGTAGTAATCTTTTCCTTTCGAAATGCAATCTTCGATAACTACCGAAAGGAAAGGTGCCGGAGCATATTTGGCAAACATTTTATCGATGTAATTGCTTACCCTCACTTTTTGGTCGACCACAAAATTTAGCTGTTTGATAAATGCTGCGTACAATTTATCGTAACTTTTAAAATCTAGTGGATTACCAGTTTCTATTCCTGCAATTTTTCCGGTAAGCGGGTCTATTCCATTGTTTAGGGTAACTTCTAAAACTTTCGGAACATTCAGATAACCGGTTAATAAGTACGCCTCTTTTCCAAAAGCACCCACCTCGATACAACCACTGCAGCCACCTTCGCGTGCATCTTGTAACGATTTTCCCTGGCGTACCATCTCTTTAATATAAATATCAGGATTAAAAACTGACGGATAGCGTGTCCCTGGCGAATAACTTTGCTTGCAGCGTTTAAAAAGTTGTCGGGTGTTTTTGTGCTGATGTGAACCGAATTTCCGGGTTGCAAAACATGCAGCTCTTCAATAATTTCGAGCATAATGTACGAAACTTCGCTAACACCATCGGATCCATCAGATTTTACGCCTCCAATATTTATGTTAGTGAAATCGTTAAAAGTACCACTTTCGCGGGCTGTGATTCCCACTTTTGGTGGGGCAGGGTGGTTGTTTACTTTTATCCAAAAACAGCTAATTAATTCCTTTGCTTCATCGCGGGT
>JABMPI010000693.1 GCA_013203755.1 Bacteroidota bacterium | reverse complement strand
GGTGGCGGTTCCCGAGTCTATTGAAAGGATTCCAGACGCGTCTTTATCATTAATTGTTAAAAAAATAAAAGATAACGGCAACGGTTATTTCAGTTTGGAATCTTTAAAGGAATTAAAAACTTTAATTGATAAAAGTGATGTGATTGTGTTAGGCCCGGGAATCGGCACAGAACGCGACACGTTTCTTTTTGTAAGGGAAATATTAAAAGTTCAAAAACCTTTAATTATTGACGCGGACGCTTTAAATATTATCGCGGAATCCCCGGAAATTTATCATAAAAATGATTCAAATATTTTAACTCCTCATCCCGGAGAAATGAAACGCCTGTTAGAGGCTTTTGATCTTGAACACTTCAACGACAAAAGCAGAGAAAGCAAAGCTGAAGCCTTGGCGGAATGTCTGGATTCAACAATCGTTTTTAAAGGAGCGCGGACAATAACAGCTTCACCTGATGGACAAATCACAATAAATTCATCAGGGTGCCCGGCTTTGGCGACAGCCGGCAGCGGCGACAGCCTAAGCGGCATAATAGCCGCTTTCAACGCAAAGGCGCACGAAGATTATTACGCGGCGACCGTGGCGGCGGTATTTATCCACGGCATGACCGGGGAAATAAGCCCGTTTGGAAACAGAGGATTTACAGCCGATGATATTCACGAATTAATTCCCGAAGCAATGTTAAGAATCTCAGCATTCGCATGATAGAATTTTTTTCTTTTTTATATACGGAGTTGGAATTTTAAGAAAAAAACACTAGAGTAAAAAAATCGAAGTTATAATTTCAAAAGAGAAATACAGATTGAAAAAAGAGAATAACAACACAAGAAAAAACCATAAAGCGGTCAAATTAATAAAATCTCCGTTTTTAATTTTTACAAGTTTCTTTGTAATTATTATTATTGCTTACTGTGGTGTTATTGAATTAAGTTATTATAAATTTTATAAAAATGTAATGACCTTAGCGCAGTTAAGTAATTTTATTATATGGTTTCTTCCTGAATTTTTATTATTTTATTGTTTAGGCTTGTTGCTTTGCAATAAAAATAAATTTATTAGAAGTATTTTTTATATAGGATTTACATTCTTCTTTTTAATATATTTATCACAAGCTGCTTCAATACACATGACAAATGATTTAATTTCTGTTTTGGCGTTAGAAAATATGCATTTTATAGGACTTATAATTCATAAAAAATCACTTCTACTTAGTGCTGCCGTCTTTATTTTAGGAATTATTGTTTTTATTGCTGTTATGGAATTATTTACCGATAAGCATATAAAATTAACAAAAAAAATGTTTATAAGTGTTATCAGCATAAATATTCTTTTGTTTGCTTATTTAATTTTTTATAATTTTTCCTTATTATCTATGACAGAGAAAATATTTAGTTTTTTCCCGAATCGACAAACTCCTGTAGTAGGATTGATTTATAATGTAGTCAAACTAAAAGCAGAAATTACCGAGACTATTATTGATACCAACGCGTTTCGGAAGCTTGGCTTGAATTATAATGGAAATTCAAAATATCCCTTTATGAAAAAAGAAATATATTCATCAACAATTAAATATTCTGTCAAAAAGATTGAACCAAAACCCAATATAATAGTTTTTTTTCTGGAAGGAATATCCGCGAGGTCTATTAATTGTTATGGTTCTAAATTTAAAGGCTTAACTCCCAACATAGATGATTTTGCGAAAAACACAATGAAGGTTGATAATTATTACAATCATACAGCCGCCAGTTGCCGCGGTCTTCAAGGACAAATGTGTTCTGTTTATCCTTTCCACGGATATGGAGAATGGAGCGCAGAGAATAATGAAAAACTAGAAAAAATAAACTACTCTTCGATTCCTTACATATTAAATAAATTTGGCTATGATACCTTGTTTTTTTGTGCTGAAAACAAACCAATAACCAAACTTTTTAAAATGTTGAAATTTAAAACCGTTTATAACGCGAAAAAAATAATTAAAGATCTTTTGCGCGGACGGGAGCAATATGTAAAAGAGGATATACTAACAGACAAAAGTTTTTTTGAAGGCTTTGTTCATTATTTAAAAAAACGAGAAAAAACAAATTCTAAAAAACCATTTTTTATTGGTTTGTATAATATTGAAACCCATGCTTATTTTAAAACTCCCCCAAATAGAATAAAATATAAAAATTCGGATAACGACACTTTAAACTCTGTTCATAATCTGGATCTGCAGTTCGGTAAATTTTATAAATATTTCAAAAAATCGCCTTACGCTAAAAATACAATCGTTATTTTAACTACGGATCACGCCCATTATTTTGGAGACTCCCACTACCAGAGAACCC
>JABMPI010000692.1 GCA_013203755.1 Bacteroidota bacterium | reverse complement strand
GGAATCAATTGACGATCCCTGGAATTTGTGGGTTGTTAGAATTTCAGCAGGTAGCGATTTTGAAAAAGAAGAGAGGCAGAATGAGTTTTCGCTGGGAACCGAACTTAGTATTGAGAAGGTAACAGAAGCCTGGAAAACAGAAATTGAAGCCAATCATGAAATTGATCGTGAAAATTATTACGATGATGGTGAAAAAATCGAAAACAGCCAGAACCGAACCAACATTTCAGCAGAATATATAAAAAGCCTTACTCCAAAATGGTCTGCCGGAGTTTTTGGCGAATATTCTTCTATTAATTACATGAATATTAAAAACGCTTTTCAATTTAATGTGGGGGCAGAATATAATATTTTCCCGTGGGATGTAAGCAACCGGAAAGTATTTACTCTTCGTTATACTACAGGAATTTATACATACGATTATAATGAAGAAACTATTTACGATAAATTAAATGAATCGCTTTTTTATGAATCAATAGGACTAAACCTGGAAATGGTGCAACCCTGGGGGAGAATTGAAATGAGTTTGGAAGGAAGACACTATTTTCATGATTTCTCAACAAACCGTTTAACGCTGGAATCAGATTTCTCAGTGAGATTAACTAAACAAATTTCTGTTTACTGCGAAATAAATTCGCAGGTAATTCATGATCAACTTTACCTTCCCAAAGGAGATGCATCGCTTGAAGATGTGCTATTAAGACGTCGGAAGTTGGCAACAACATATGAGATTGGTGGAGAACTAGGTTTGCGATTTACGTTTGGTTCTATTTATAACAATGTGGTTAACGAGCGGTTTTAAGTTGTTTTTGCCAGTTCGGTCAATTTAAAAAAAGATAGCATTATACACAAACATCAACTTTTCCAAAATTTCAAACTTTGGAAAAGATTTTTAGAACAAAATTCATCGGTTGAACCAAAGTCAAAAAAAAGAACGGTTCCTAAAAAAAGGATACTGCTTTTTTGATACAGATTCCCCCCTTCGCTGGAATGACGTATTGAGTTTATTTCACCAATTCCACATACATTAACTCAACCTCACCCCAATTTTCGCGGTCAGGTGTTAATGAAATTGATTGATTGCCGGTTTCGCTAATTTCAATTTCACCCAATGAAATAATCTCAAATTTATTGTTAGTAGGTTGAATTTCAGATTCAACGTTTTTGTCTCCAACAGTAACATTCAATTTACAAATTTCGTTTGCTTTAATTAATGTTTCAATTTTGTATTTCCCGGGTTCCACACTGTTAAACATCCACTCTAACCTCACCCTGGCATCTACCCAATTTTGAATAATCGATTTTTTCCCCGAACCACTCAAATAAGCATGAGTTCCATATCCCGGATTATGAATATCAGCAAAATCGGCAGGCAATAAAATACTGCCCTCTTTTAAGGTTGGCATGTTGCTGGTAACTTTCACCTTCTCTTTAGTTTCTATCACTACTACTGTATTTATAGGGTCGAAAATAATCGATGGTGCATGTATAAACAAATCGTCGTCTTCAAATTTCCAGGCAAATTTTTGTTTTGGATTAGAGAGAAGATAAATATCCTTAATTCGCGTTTTCAAACCCGGAACTTGAAGCAATCCGGTTTTAGGCCAATCGAAAACATGTAAATATAATATTGTGTTACCATCCACCTCTTTGGTAGTACATCTTCCCCAAGGCAATTTAAAAAACGGGCTGGCAGTTGTTCCATAAATCGACTCACTATTTTGCTGCATCCACAATCCAATTTGTTTTAAGCGATCAATGCTGGGTTCAGGGAATAAACCTTCTGGCGTTGGTCCAACATTCAGCAGTAAATTTCCACCTTTACTGGCAATATCAACCAACATTCGAATTAAGGTTTCTCCCGATTTCCAATTTTCGTCGTATGATTTATAGCCCCAACTGGTATTCATTGTCATACAAACTTCCCAGTCGTAATCGAGTCCGGTTGGCGGAACGTGTTGTTCGGGTGTAGTAAAATCTCCCGGCCACGGACGATACAAGCGATTATTGGTTAACATATCCGGATATTCATCTGCAACATCTTGTAATGCCTGCGCAGCTTCCTCTGTCATTCCACGCGGAGTATCCCACCACAAAATATCCAGCCCACCATAATTCTCTAAAATCTCTTTTACCTGTGGTACTGCTTTCCCGTTTATGTAATTCATTAGTGGTTCACGAACCAAATTAGCATCCCAGTGCGGTTTACCATCCTCAATATTAAAATAAGTACCTCCCGGTTCGTGCCAATCCTGCGCCTGCGAATAATAAAAGCCCAATCGGATCCCGTATTTTTTACAGGCATCGGCTAACTCTTTTAAAGGGTCGCGACCAAAAAGAGTAGCATCAACAATGTTGTATTTACTTGCTTTCGACTGAAACATGGCAAAACCATCGTGATGTTTAGATGTGATTACGATGTATTTCATTCCGGCATATTTTGCCAATTTCACCCACGCTTCTGCATCGTATTTTTCAGGATTAAAATTCTCTGCCAGTTTCTCATATTCCTTTACAGGAATTGCAGCACGCGCCATAATCCATTCACTAATTCCCGCAATACGTTCACCCTTCCACTCACCAGCTGGCTCGGCATACAATCCCCAATGAATAAAAAGCCCGAAACGAGCCTCGCGCCACCACTCCATTTTTTGATCTTGTTGAAGAGTAGCTTCATCTTTTTCTTCTACCTGTGAATTTGGTGAACAAGAAAACAGAAAGGAAATAATTCCGATAATAATAATTATCCTATTCATGACGACCTGTTTTAGATTGTTATACAATATAGAGGTATAAAGTTCAGAATAAAAATTACAAAAACCATTTTTATGAAAACAAATTTATTTTTTGAAAGGTGTTGCCACATTCCATGTTCGGTTGGCAAAATTAAAACCACCGGGACCATCTCCGGTAGCACAATACAAACAAACCGGTTTGCCATTTTCAATTAAAAGTTGCGGGCGCTCAAAACTTCCTAGATTAACCGTAGTTCCATCATCCCAAACGATATTTCGTGAATACGCTTTTGCCGGTTTGCTAACCGTCCATTCAATCCCGTTTTTAGATGTTGCATGAACTCCGGCATGGTATTCATCCGTTAAAGTGCCCGACTGATCCTTGGCTATCATTTCATAATGGTCATCGACCCACCAAATGTATGGATCTTCCACATGAAATTCCATGTAATTATCGCGGATTCTTACAAAAGGATCACCTAATTTTGCTGCTTTTGCAACTCCCAACCGAGTTCCCAATTTTGGAATATTCGATCGGTAAACCAACAAAATACTCCCGTCATCGGCAACGCACGGAGCAGGGTTTGTTGTTATATTGTCGTCCCATTTCCCCGGGCGGGGCTGTAATATCGGTTCATCGTTCCTTTCCCACGGACCAAACACTGATTTCGAAGTTGCTAATCCAATTCGAAGGTTTCCATAAGTTTCATCTTTAAACTTCTTAATATTGTCAGACAAGGGATCTTTTAGCAATTCCGCAGTCGGGCCTTCGCCTTTGTACGTAGTTCCTATATAGAATAACAAATAAGTATCGCCACTTTTATGAATGGTTGGATTGTGTGTTACTTTTCCATCCCAAAAATCTTTTCCACGTTTATTAAATACCACATCCTGAAAAGTAAAGGGCCCTTCTGGTTTATCTGCCACTGCCCTTACAACTTCAGAATAAAAAATATAACCATTAAAAAAAGGTTTGTCTTTTGGCCAGCGAGACGCAAACATGTGGTATTTTCCGTCTTCCCCTTTTATTACCGAGGCTCCCCAAACCCAGTAATTCTCCATTTCGAAACCACCGTTTTTTACTGACGGAGCCAGGTTGCCGATAAAAGGAGCATTCTCCTTCGGATTGTTTGAACACCCAAAAACAGAAAACAGGAATGATAATAATAGAATTCTGGATAACATAGATTGAAATTTAGTTTCGTCTAAAATTACTAAAACTTCAAAATATAACCTTCCTTTCACAAAACAAAAGGCTTAGGTTTAATAATTTCCAGGGGGAGGAGTAAAAACAAATAGAAACTTTATATTTTCAGGCGGTAGTCTATTCCAATAATGTTTATTGAGTTTCTATTTGTAAAATAATTTTGAAGACGGTAGTAAATTCCAATGCGATGAAGTTCTCCTATTTTTCGGGTAAATCCAATATCGAACCTGTTTTTTTGCCATTCCTTCATCCCCATGTCCCGAAACAATTCGTAGCTTGTAAAAGGAGCAATTTTATTGCCTTTTATATCGTATACAAGTTTAATGCGAGGCCGTACAAATGTTGTTTTTACATCTTCATCGTCGCTGTAATTGGTTAAACGTGTTCGCAAAGAGGCATCGAAACGGCCAAAACCTTCTGCCACAGCGGCATCAAAAACAAAACGGTTGGTGGTTTCGTTGCCCTTGTTTTTAACATCGGTTTTAATACGATATGCAACTGCCAGCTTTAAAAACTTAAAGGGTTCGAAACCCAATTTTGCATCAAACTGGTATTTGTCTACTGTAAAATCGTCTTGCCAACGCACCTCCGGTATAAAACTTAATTCGAATTTTTTAAATAGTTTTTTTGTCAACTCTATTTCCAGCCAGGTACCAAATTTATCTGTTTTAGCCTGAATTGAAGCTATTCCTACAAAAAGGAAAAGAGCAATTATAATTAATCTGTTCATGATTTTACCTCCCTTTTTGAAGTTTGCCCATTAACATCGAAATAGATGGTTATTTGTGCCACATCGCGCAGAAAATCTATTTTTAAAATCTGGTATCTTTTTATTTTTATTCCGGTTCGTTTTTCCAAATCCAGTAACAAATTCTCCTCCTTGTCTTTATGAAGGTTTTCAATATTTTCATAAATCACCAAAAGCGAATCTTCCTGGCGGAGCATTAATGCTTTCTCCAGCACCCAAAGTGTACCGACCAAAAGAAGGTTAACCATTGACAATTCGAAATATCCAATGTAACCTTTCGATAGTGCATTAATTACCGACACGGCTATAATTACAAAAAGATAGGTCATTTCTTTGGGTGGAATAGCATCGGTGCGGTAACGAATAATACCAAAAATAGCAAATAATCCCAATGCAAAACCAAGCTCAAGTTTTACATCTTGCAAAAGTAAAACCAACAAAAAAACCGCTGCACTAATTGCAAAATAGCTAAAGTAAAACTCTTTTCGCCTGCTTATTCTGGCATACAAAAAAACAACAAGCGAAGTTGCAATTAAATTAAATCCAAACCGTATTGCAAAAACTGCAAAGTTTTGAAGCTCTGCCAGATCTATTCCAAGTATATTCAAAATTTCCATTTTGTAAATTCTAATTAATTATATTTTTATCTATATATCGAAGTCGCGTTTTAAAAGCATTCCGTTTTAATTTGGGATCTAAAAATGCACGCCCGGTGCAATATTTCGACAAACCACGTTGCCGTATTTTTAATTGGCGCAACAGCGAAACTATGGGCGACGATTTTAAACTTCGCCCTCTTTTCAATTCAAAAATAACCAAATTATCAAAACCAATTTCACCCTTTTCATTCCAAAATTTAGGTTGAATATCAATGGTACAACGATCCAGTTTTTCTTTATGAATAAGTGTCATTCTAAAAAACTGGTTATTCATACTTTTAATTAACTCATCACTTCTAAAAGGTGTTTCCGCTGCAAGAAAGATGGTTTCCTTTTCAAAAAAATCTGGATTGCTAAACTCCGTTTCAATGCGTTTTTTTATTGTCCGCTTTTTATTTGTTTTCAGTTTAACTTCAAAAAAATCATCCTTGGTTGTTAAATAAGTTCTTCGCCTTACCTTGTATCGGTTTAATTTCCGGTTGTGGTGTTTTACATACATGTAATTATCCACCGTATCGAAATAAACCGATTGATATTCCATTAACCGTTTTCCATTAATTTCAAGAATATCGTAATAAGGAATTATTTTCTCCAGTAACTCATTCAAAAGCGAAATATGAAACCAATATTTCCGATCAATGCGGTTCATCAACTTTACCTCATCGATATTATCTAATGAAACGGAGTTAAATTTATCGAGAATAGAATTAAGTTCTTTCAAGTTGTTAGCTGATTTTTAAGAAACACAAAAATGTAGATTTTTATTTACAAAACATAACTGTTTATGATATTGCAACAAGTACAACTGAAAATACTTTCCCGTAAAATTCTTGTCAATAAAAATCTCTAAGCTATGAGGAATTTATTTTCAATTTCTGTTGTTTAATATCTTCATTTATATTATTTTAGATTCTGTTAAACCAATACATAAAAAAGACCGTCAGCACTCATTAATTAATTACAAAACATATAACCCAAAAGAAAAAGAAATACACAGCTACTTTGCCTGCACAAACTATTGTAGCCATACCCAATAAGAACAAATTTTTGAAATAAAAAGGGCACCCAGCCTGGAAGCGAACAGGTGCCCTAAGCAAATAATCAACTTTCATTAATTATCAACTAAAAAACAAAAATAACAATGAGCGCGGATAGTGAAGCAAAAAAGAGAGATTTTGTATCTCAAACCATTACAATAATGGAACAGAATACCACAACGCTAAGCGATGCAGGTTTCGCCCCGGAGAATAGGATTACACAGTTAAAAACCGAGTTATTGGCTACCGACGAAGCAGAAGGGAGGCAAAACGAAGCGCAAGCCGCTGCCTTAGATGCTACCAAAGCTGCCAATAATACTCTAAAAATTGCCTACAACGATGCATCGGCAGCAATAAGCCTAATTGAAGGTTTGTTGGGAAAAGACAATAGCCTGGTGCATAAACTAAGGCAACTACGTAAGTAATACTAGACTTAATAATGATTAAATTCGTATATAGGCAGTATTTAAGATTTTTTCGATTGCCAAGGCATTTTTCTTTTGCATAGCCGTAGCTACGGAAATTAAAAATAACGCAGGGAAGCGGAAAAAGATAAATAGTGCCATACTCATTTAATTGTTATAAAGTCTAATATACCTTAGCCAGATAACAGGGGTATTTTAGGTCTTTGATTATTTCACCATTTTTTCCTTTGTTCTACGGCTTAAGGTTGTGTTGAAATAAAAGAACCGCTTTAAATTTAAAGCGGTTTTTTTGTGGCTAAAAAATGGTTCTTAAGGTCTACAAAACACTTTTTGGTGACTAAAAAGTGGTTTTTAATAGATAAAATCTAATTGGTAGCCTCTACAAAACGATTTTTATCTATGAGAAAGTGGTTTTTAAGGTCTACAAAACGCTTTTTAGTGACTAAAAAGTGGTTTTTGATAGAGAAAATCTAATTGGTAGCCTCTACAAAACGATTTTTATCTATGAGAAAGTGGTTTTTAATGCCTGCGAAATGGGTTTTTGTGGTTGAAAACTGTATTGCAAAAACGCCAAAAGGGCTTTTAATAAAGGGATTTGAGTGTTTTTGACCAATAAAAAACTGATAGTTAGTGGTTTTAGAGAAGCGCATGCTGATGCGCGATTGTACCTTAAATCGCGCGGAAGTGGGGTAAATCCAATTTTATTTTTATTTCAATAAATGGTCAATTTCAAGAAGAAGATATTTCCTGGTTTCATAATCTTCTTCGCTTAACAATCTCTTATTTATTTCTAAATATTTTTCTTTAATTTTTTGAAATCTTTCTGATTTCAAAAAATTAAAGAACCATTCTGAAAATTCATTTAATTCGGTTTGGCTTGATGAATAATTGAAATATTCCAAAAATTCAGAACTTAACATATTCGAATATTCATATTTTCTAATTGGAATAATTTCTTTTCCAAAATACTTGTCAATCAAATACGAGTTTGAAAAATAGGTTTCGATAGCTTTACTTTCAGCATCTTTTAATTTTCCGTTTTTGAATAAAATTAAGGTCCATTCAAAAAGGAAATCAGGAAAACCAATATCGTCGGGGAAGTTTTTTTTAAACCACCTTAAATAGACGAGTCCACCCTTAAAATCTTGAATTTTTATAAAAAGTTGCGGTGGCATATATCTTAAACCTCTACTATCAAAAAATCCACCAAACTTTCTTTTTTCCTCTACAAGTGCGGCACGAATTCTTTTAATTTTTGTTCGAATTCTTTCAATTTGTTTTGGTGTCATTTGGTTTATTTTTTTCCTGTTATCTCGTCTTTTACCCCAACGCTGGCGCGGATTTGCAATCCGTGCCTTTGCTGAAAGCAATACTATTTTACAACAACTATATCCAGCATTCCATCCTACCCCGCTATTTGTTTATTGAAAGCTACCTATGATTTGCTTAAATAATAATAATAATGCGAATCAAGGGTTGAAGTTAACTGTT